>JADYZL010000596.1 GCA_020853155.1 Bryobacterales bacterium | reverse complement strand
TACTGACCTACGCCCTCGACAATGGGCCGGTGCAGGTGACGGTTCTGGCCGATGGACTTACGCTGACGCAGCCCGTGGAGCCGGAAACCGGTTTGCAAAAGCAGATCACCGTCCGCATGGCCCCTACGGGAACCGACGTCACACTGCTTCACCGCATCACGAACACGAGCGGCTGGGCGGTGACGTTCGCGCCCTGGGCGCTCACCATGATGGCCCCCGGCGGCACCGCATTTACCGGATTCCCTCCGCGCGGCAGCCACCCGGAAGTGCTCGAACCCACGAATCCGCTGGTGATGTGGGCTTACACCAACCTGGCGGATCCGCGCTGGAAGTTCACATTCAAGTACCTCTCGCTGAAGCAGGACCCCAAGAACGCGGAACCGCAGAAGCTCGGCCTCTTCAACCCCCAGACTTGGGGCGCCTATCTGCTGGGCAATGAGCTCTTCGTGAAGCGCTACGAAGCCGACGCCAACGCGGAGTATCCGGATTTCGGGTGTTCCTTCGAGACCTTCACGAACGATGTCTTTCTGGAGCTTGAGACCGTTGGCCCGCTGAGCACCGTGGCCCCCGCCGAGTTTGTGGATCACGTGGAAACCTGGACGCTGCGCAAAGGCGTCACGATTCCCGAGATCACGGATGCCGCGCTCGACAGGGTGTTTGAGCCGATCCTCAACCGGCCCTGAATGGGTGAATCGAAGTGTACCCAGCCTCGAAGAATTCGTAACCTTCGGGGGCGGTGGGCCATCGAGGGAACAAGCGCTTGCCTGGAGAGGGAAGCGCTGCCCGGCACTTTTCGACACAATAGGGATACAGGAGGTTCTATCCGCGCATGCGCCGACTACTTTTCGCACTCATCCTGATCACGTTTTCCCTGGCCGCGCAGTATGCCGTGAAGCCGGAATCCCAGATGCCCACGGGCGTCCCGGATGCGGTCAAGGCGCTGCTGAAGCCGGAAGGGCAATCGATCTTTGAAGGCAATACCAAGCTGCTCAGCTTGTTCTATGTCTCCAAGGTTCCACCCGGCTCAAACACCGAGTTGAACGTGACGAACACGGATATCGCCCATGGAACACTCTTGGGCGTCGTGAATTTTCCCGCCGATTCCCGGGACCGCCGCGGCAATCCGATTAAAGCGGGCACCTACCTGCTTCGTTTGAGCTTCTTCCCGGTCAACGGCGCACACCAGGGCATCGAACCGCAGCGGGATTTCCTCATTCTCACGAAACCTTCGGTGGATACGAATGCCGCGGCCGAGCCGAATTTCAAGGCGCTGATGGAAATGGCGATCAAGAGCGCCACCGCGCCCCACCCGATGACGCTAAGCTGCTGGAAGAATGATTTCGATCAGGCTCCGGGCTTGGTGAAGGAAGGGGAAGGCGACCATACCGCCTGGGTGCTCTATACGTCGATCGGCGATAAGAAGCTCGGTATCATCGTCGTGGGCCAGCACGTGGAAGGCTAAGCCGTCGTTCTTAGGAGATAGGTAAAGAGGGGCGCCGCGGATATTCGCGCGCCCCTCTTGTGTTTGAATCCCACGCCGGGCGCCTCAGTAGACACCCTGCTCTTCGAGCCACCGCTCCGCCTCAATCGCCGCCATGCAGCCGGCGCCCGCTGCGGTGATCGCCTGGCGGTAGACCTTATCCTGCACGTCTCCCGCGTGGAAAACGCCTTCGATATTGGTCCTGGCTCCGCCGTGCGAGACGATGTAGCCTTCACTATCGAGGTCGAGTTGGGATACGAACGGCTTCGTATTCGGAATGTGCCCGATGGCGACGAAAAACCCATCGATCGGATAGAGGGTGACCTCTCCGGTGACGACGTTCTTCAGCTTCACGCCCGTGACATGGCCTTCGGCGACGTCGAGCACATCTTCCACGACGCTATTGGTGATGATCTCGATCTTGGGATTGGCTCTGGCCCGCTCCACCATGATCTTGGAGGCGCGAAACTCCTCCCGCCGGTGGACCAGGCGCACCCGCTGGGCGAATTTCGTGAGAAAGTTCGCTTCCTCCATCGCGGTATCGCCGCCGCCGATCACCATCACTTCCTTGCCCCGGTAGAAAAATCCGTCGCACGTAGCGCAGGAACTCACGCCATGGCCGATCAATTTTTGCTCCGAAGGCAGGTGCAGCCAGCGAGCCGAGGCTCCGGACGCAACGATTAGCGATCGCGTCTCAATCCATTCGCCGTCAATGTTCAGGCGAAAGGGGCGCTGGCGAAGATCGGCTTCGATCACCGTACCGTGGCGGTATTCCGCTCCGAAACGCTCCGCTTGCAGCTTCATGTTCTCGACAAGTTCCGGGCCCATCACGCCGTGGACGAAGCCGGGGAAATTCTCCACTTCCGTGGTGAGGGAAAGCTGGCCGCCGGGTTCATGGCCGCCGACGACGAGAGGGCTCAGATTCGCCCGCGCGGTATAGATTGCCGCCGTATTTCCGGCGCACCCCGAGCCAATAATCACAACTTTACGCATGCCATTAAGGATGCTACCACGACGGCCAAAGTGACGGGTTCAAATGGGCGCCGATGCCCTCGCCCCGGCGGTGGATCGAGCGCGGACGGGTGCGCTCAGCCGATATAGTCAAAGAGGCTGCGCTGGTTATTCGACGAACGCGCCTTGAACGCGGCATCGATATGCACCTGGCCCTGCTGTAGGTCTGTGATCGCTTCCACCATGTCCGCATCGCGAACCTCCTTCAGTTCGGCGCGCAGTTGCAGGGTGAGCTTATTGGCGTAATCGACGCCATCGAGGACGCGGTTCATGGCCCCGCCGTAGAAGGCGGATTTGCGGCTGAGGTGGTCTGCCGATTGCTTGACGAGGGCGAGCGATTCGCGCAGGAATTGCTGGTAGTCTTCGGGCGTGGCGAAGTTCTCGACGGGCGCGGCCAGGGCGAAGCGTAGGCGGTTGAGTGCGTAGAACACGTTATTGCCCGAAGGTTCGGCGGGGTTCGTGGCGCTACGCTCATCGAAGATCTCGACTGCGGAGATGGCGACCCGGAAGGTATAGCCCGCCGGATGGGTGATCTCGCGATTCGCATTCACGGAGAGGATGTTATCGACTTCCTCCGCGCCGGTGTACCCATTTACGGGTACGGGGTTGGTAAAGACGGGCAGGTTGTTCGCCGCGTAGCTCCAGGGGGCGGAGGGCGAGGGGAGCGGATTGCCTTCCGCATCGGTCACGGGCAGCACGGGGTCTCCCGCGCGGCTGATCTCGGGATAGAGAGGGACGTTCTCGCGGTCTCCGCTGAAGATGAAGCGGTTGCTGACGACGGTACGGCTTAACGCCACCATTTGCTCGTGCAGATTGGCGGCCTGGTCTGAGATCGTCAGGCGCATTTCGGCCGAGGTGGTTCCCGTGGCCCCTTGCGTGGCGAGGGAGACCGCCTTATCCATTAGCTTCACGCCCTGCTGCATCACCTGTTCGGCGGTTTCAAGTTCGGCGCGCTGTTCGGCCAGCAATCGCAGGGATTGGTCAATCTGTTGCAAGCCGGTCTGGATGCGGAACAAGCTGCTCATCTTGTCGGGCGCGTCGGAGGGCTTGGTGAGCTTGAGGCCGGAGTTGATCTGGTCGTTCGCGCGCGCGACCTTCCTTTGGGTCCTCCCGACATCGATCAGAAAACGCTGTGTTTGGGCATCGATTCCACGTATCATTCCGTTCCGCTCCTCCTCCGGTTTCGGGTGCGCCCACGGCCCGCTTCAGGCCCGCCGCGCGTTGCGCTCACGAACCTTATCGGATCATTTGCAGCGTGACATCGGTCAATTCGCTGATAACCCGCATCAATTGCGCGTTCGCTTCAAACGAGCGTTGGTAACCGATCAGGAACGCAGCCTCCTCGTCCAGATTCACCTTACTCAGTTCGTCGCGAAACAGGCGCGCCTGCACGGTGATCTGCTGCTGCACATCGACGACGATGGCCGAATCCGCGCTATCCCGGCCCACCTTGCCGACGAGTTGCGCCAACTCCTCGATGAACGTCAGGTCGTTCGGGTTGCGCGGGTCCCGCGCCGTGCCGAGCGCCGTGAGATCGAGCGCCACGCCGTTGGTGGAGGTGACGGTCACGGGCACGAGCGAAGGATCGACACCCGGAGGGTCGCCGCGCAAGGGCGCCAGCATCTCTGGCGTCAGGTTCGGGTTCAGCTTCATGCCGCCCGCCGTTCCCTCCAGGCCGGCTTCAAAGACGAAGAGCGGCTGACCTTGCTTGAGCGTGGGCGGCTGCGTGCCGTAATCGTAGTAGTAGCCGCGCGTCAGAATGGTATTGGCGCCGTCGCCCGTAGCGTTGGGGTCTAAGCTCGTGTCGCCGTCCGCGAAGTTCTTGGCCAGCGTATCCAAACGCTTGATGTACTCGGGCAGGTCGTCATTGCGCACCTTCATCAGCGCGCCCAGCCGCCCGCCATTCAGCAGGCTCGTGATATCGCGGCCGTCGCTGCCGATGAACTTTGCCCGCGCCGGATCTCCCAATTGCGCTTCCGGCAGCGCGAACTGCTTATCTCCCAGCACGAGCGGCACCTGCCCGCCCAGCAGGATGGTGAAGCTGCCGTCGCGCTCCTGAATCGCCTGGAAGTTCACGATGTCGGAGAGTTCCTCGAGCGCTCCCACGAGCTGGGCTTCGACGCCCGCGTCGTTATTCGGAGAGTTATCGCTGCGGATGGCCGCGTTCAGGTTGCGGATGCGCTCGGCGAGCGCGTTGACCTCGGAGGTTGCCTTGTCGATCTGATCGTTCAGTACGGAACGCCGGATGCTGAGCCGCGCGGAGAGGTCGTTGAACGCTTCCGCAACGCCCCGCGCACGCTCCATGACGTCGGTCCTCAACCCGAGATTGTTGACGTTGATGCTCCAGGATGCCGAGGCGGAGAACATCCGGTTCATTGCGCCCTGGATCCCCTCATTCGCTTCCAGGCCGAAGTTCCCCTCGATCTCCTTCAACTGCCGCGCGCGCTGCTCATAGTAGCCCAGGCGGTTCTGCTGCAACTGCACCTCGCGCTCGGCCAGTTGATCGCGATAGTTCACAATGGCCCCGGAGCGAACGCCCCCGGCGAAGCCCTGGTCCGGCAGGAACATCTGCGCGTCGAGCAACTGGCGCTGTTTGGCATAGCCCGTCGTCGAAACGTTGTTCACGTTGTTCTGCACGGAGGCGATCGCGCGTTCATACGCCTTCATGCTGTTCGCCGTGGTCATCAGCGAGGTCAATAGATTCGACATCCCGTTCCTCCCTCTCCCGCTCGTCTGCGTTCCCGGTCTTGCCTGCGTTCCCGGTCTTGCCTGCGTTCCCGGTCTTGCCTGGGTTCCCGGTCTTGCCTGCGTGCCGCGCGCCTACCCTTCCCAGTTGCCAGAACCTTGGTGGCTGGTATGCACTTGCCGCCGCCCTCCACCCGGTTGTGAAAAAGAATAGGCCACGCCGGCGGCGTCGCCGGAGCGTTCTTCGATGAGCTCCCCCAGAAAGGAGAAGACCTGGTCCATTCGACGCAGCGTCTCCTGGCACCTGCGGACCGCGGCCACCACTTGCGCCCGATCGGATTCCCCACCCCGCCCACCAGCCACGCTTTCGCCGAGGTTGTCCTCAAACCCGTCCCGGTTGTCTTCAAACCCGCGCGGGTGCTCCCACCACGTACCGAGATCGCGCCGCAGCGCTTCGAGTGCGTCTTGCAAGTCTTCGAGGCGCGCAAAGAGACTCGACCGCCCCTCCGCACCGGGAGCCCTCAACGCATCCCAGACCGCCATTCGCGCCACTTCGAGGCGTTCCACGCGTTGCGCGATTTCCGGCGGGCTCCCCATGGCTGCGAGATCCCGGCATGCTCGATCCAGGCCGGTATTGTTGGCGAATGTAACTGGAGGCATGTTGTTCTCCGCGATCCGGCCTCTTTCCCTGCCGGGCCGTTCCTGCCCAAACTCTGTTCGAACCGGCGTGCGGAGAGGTCTGCGCGGGCGAATTCCGCCCGGCAAGGCAGCTTCTCGCTTGCCACGGTCTCTCTGCCGCTTATCGGCCAGCGCGCGCGATTCTTGAATGGGCATGATGCTCCTCTCCGCCCTTTGCGATTCCCATTGATTCCACTAGCCGCACCGCCAGCCGCTCCGGATTCGGCGGGCGTTGCCCCCGCAGGTACTCGGCATGGATCCGCTCCACCCGGGCCTCTTCCGCCCCGGCAAGCCGGTCACTCGCCTGGAGCAGCATGTGAGCCATGGCGGAAATTTCGACGCGGTCCTCCGCGCCGGGAGGCCCGATCGAGATTCCTTCCACCGGGAGGAGCTCCTGTACGCGCAGCGGCGACGGCGACCCCTCTAGCGGGGTGGAGCCGGGCCGGACCAGCCAATCGTGAATCTGCATGCGTCCTCCAGCGCGGGTGCGGCAATGCCGCCGGCATTCCCTGAGAGCCATCGGCGG
>JADYZL010000595.1 GCA_020853155.1 Bryobacterales bacterium | reverse complement strand
TAAGCAGGCTCCAGAACATCCCGAGTGACATGTTGCGGTAACGGACGCGAAAATCCTTCAGCACCAGTTGCCAGAAGAGATTAGGCGCGTTTCTCCAGGGGTTGGGCATGCGGCTCCCGCCATTGCGTCCCGGCGGAAACGGACGGCGCCATTGAACACCGCGCTCCACCGTGGGCAAGGACTCAGCGTAGCATAGCGATATTCCCGCCGATCCTGCCGCGGCATTGTCCAATACCGTATGAGCCTGAGGGAAGTGGCGTTTCTAGCCCGGAGGGAGCCTGAAGGGGCCAGGAGATGGGGTTTAGGGGTGAGCTGCCGCGGGTGGATGCGAATCGGAATGCGGCGAGCCGGGGACTGCATGGCCGGGATGGCCGCCCCGGAAGCCTGGACCGCACCCAATTCGTGAGACACGCGATGCCCTGCTCGCTCGGCCGCCGACGCTGGCCCGGCTTCGCGACCTCGCCCGCCGCGGCACTGGCCTTCCATCCCCCTCCGTCCGCCATCGTGCGTCTACTCCATCCGGCGAAGCACGGCGACACCGCCGCTCAAGTGCGGGCCCCCGCTCGGCACGGAGCTGCGCTTCCAAACCACGACAAGGCGCGATCTTCCCACCGGGGTCAGCAGAACCGTGCCCGTGGCGCCGTCCGCGTTCTCCCACGGTTGCCACCCCATCGCCGCCGCAGGCAGAGTAAAGCCGAACCGCATCTCCGGCGGCATTGAAGCGATGGGCACACGGTAGCGGCCCACAAAACGCCCGCTGTAGCGATCATCCGAGCGCGCCATGCGCAACTCGACATACTCCGCGGCGAGAGCGCCCTCGGCGGGCTTTTCGTCGGATGGCAGCACCCAGAGGCCATCGAGAACGGCTATGCCGTCGTCTGGAAACAGCCGCCACTGGGCGCAAGGGCCGGTTCGCGGCGGTTTGCGCCATTCGTCGTTTTCTCCGCGCGTTTCCTGCCTCCGCCGCCCCAGGTCGCTCGTGCCGTTTGCATCTCCAGGAACATCGCGCCAGGTCATCCAACGCCCGGAAGACGCCTTCCGTTCCAGAACCGCAATCGCGCTCTCCGGCTCCGGACCCGTTCGTTCTCCGGCAATTCTCTCCGCACCGCGCCGCACCAGGTACAGCGGCTGGTCCCCGCTCCCGGAAGGGTCGATCTCCAACGGACCGAGGCTTCCCGGCTTTCCGTTCACAAGGTTCACCCAGCGAAAGCGAGCATCCGTCGCGATGTCCAAGGATCCGCGGTAGATATCCATGCCCTCGTTCGCCGTGCAAATGGCTGCCCAGCGCCCATGCCACTCTCCCGCGCTTGCGGGGGAGCGCGTCGGGTTCAGGGCCGCTCGTTCGTCCGCTTGCGCGAGCGTGAGAGAAGAGTTGGTCGGAGGACTTTCGGGGACGAGCCCGCCACTCGCGCCGGATTCCGTGCGTGGCCCGGGGCGGTCCACACCCTCGCTCAGGCTGCTGC
Source organism: Bryobacterales bacterium (assembly GCA_020853155.1). Taxonomy (GTDB): domain Bacteria; phylum Acidobacteriota; class Terriglobia; order Bryobacterales; family Bryobacteraceae; genus JACTMJ01. The sequence continues at coordinate 2,048 of JADYZL010000595.1, read as the reverse complement.
CGGGCGTGTCGCGGGCAAGGCCCGCCGGGGCGAGGTTCGAGGTGAGAATCGGCTGGGCCGCGCCGGGCTCCTGTGGGGACTGGAAGGCGCTCTCCTGCTTGATGTCATGAACCGTTGGCCTCGGCATCCGGTTTGCGCCTTGCACCGCGCCGGGAGGGCTGTTCCGTCTGGGTCTTGACTGCGGCGCGCCGGGTGCGTCTTGCGTGATCACGGCTTCTTCCCCCTCGCTTGCGGCGCTAGCGGGAAGATCGTCGCGATGCGCGTAGATGCCAAAGAGCAGAGCGGCAAGTGCGCATCCGGCCAGCGCAAGCGAGAGGGGGGCATGTTCGCGAAAGAAGGCGCCGGTGAGCGGGAGCCATCGCGCGGTATGTAACTGGGACGCAATCCCGCGAATCCTGGAACCAACCTCAAGCAGCGCCCGCTGCCATTGCGCATCCCCGCCCGGCGCAGGTGGATCCATCTCCACGGCCCCAAGCCCGGCGAGTAGGGCCCGCCGCCACTCCCATTCCTGCTCCTCTCGCTCCCATTGCGCACGGGCATAACGATCTCTGAGCGTGCGGTACGCCTGCTGGATCTCAAGGAAGGCGGTACCGGCATCCGCGCGTTCCCCGGGTCGCGGCTGTACGAGCGAACCGGAATCCGTACTGGCCTGCCCCGGTCGATGGCGCGGCAGTACATCCGGGTGATGCTGGGCGCAAAGCCGCCGATAGGCTTGTTTCACTTGCGCCGCGCTGGCGTCACGAGACAAGCCAAGAACGGCGAAAGGGCTGCGCTGAGGGCAATGCGGAGGAAGATATGGAGGCGCGCCACTGCCGCCGCTTCCTGCGGGAAAGCTCTCCTCATTCCGTATGTATGCCCGCTTTCGCCGCAATCCAATCCCTTCCGCGAAACTGCACGCCGCCGGGGAAACCTTCCCCGCTCCTCACCCTCTCTGCTTCCCTGCTTCTCTACTTCTGCCCTCTCGCCTCCTCCACCGAATGATCGGAATCTCCCCGCAATCGGATTAGGGCTGCCCCACGGAAACTCCGCCGATTCTCAATCCTTTGCGGAGCACGGCTAAAGTTCCGGCCCCGTCCGGTCGATACCAATACTGGAACGGCGAGTGCAGTAGATATCCGGCCCAATGCGGCGCCGGGTGGCTTCAAGAGCATCCTAGAGAGCACCTCGAAGTCCGCCTTCAAGGCGCATTGGCCCCGCGAGGCATCTCCGTATGGCGCCCTACTCCCACCGTCGAACGAGGAGGCAACTTTGAAATCCCTGATCTACACTTTATTGCTAACTTTCTCTCTCACCGCATCCACCTTCGGCGCGGCGATCGGAACCATTACATCGAGCGGGCGCTTTGAAATGGAGGGCGCCACAATCTGGAACCAGGGCACGCTGCTCGAAGGGTCGCGGGTCGCAACCGGCCCGGCGTCGTCGCGTCTTCAACTGATTGGCGGCGGCGATCTTCGCCTCGGTGTGGCCTCGCGGGCGCGTGTCTACGCGGACAGGCTTCTGCTTGAATCCGGCGCCGTGCAAGGGCGGCTTCCCGGCAACTTCCGCATGGAAACAGCGGCGCTTGGGCTTCGCATTGAGGGCGAGGACGCTTCCGGCACAGCGCCACAGGCGCAGATCCAACTGAGCAAGGACGGCAAAGTGCTCGTGGCGAGCCTCGCGGGTTCCCTCGCCGTTCGCAATCCGCAAGGCTTGCTGCTGGCGCGGTTGGTGGAGGGCAATGCCGTCGAGTTGAGCGGCTCTCAGAGCGGGGCCACCGCATCCACGAAGATCACGGGCGTGCTCAAGCATGCAAACGGCAAATACACCATCACCGACGAGGTCACCGGAGTGACCGCGGAAGTGCGTGGGGACGAGATCGCGAAGTTCGCGGGCAAGCGGGTTACGGTCTCCGGCGACCTGGCTACGGGCGTGACTCCGGCGGCCGGATCCGAATACGTAGTTGTGGCGAAGAGTGTTGCAGTCCCGGCCGGTGCTCCCGCCGCGGGCGCGGCGCCCAACGCCGCCGTGCTGGGTGGGATGTCCACTGCGGCCAAAGTGGGAATCGTAGC
>JADYZL010000594.1 GCA_020853155.1 Bryobacterales bacterium | reverse complement strand
CCTCCCATCGGATATTCCCGGACGCGGGCGCCTTCATTTCTTCCAGGCGCAGCGCGTCAAACGAATAAGCGGGAATTCCCGGCGAACTGGCGCAGGGAGGGCGGTGGCTGGGCGCTGCCTAATAGCGGATCGAGACCGAATTGCAGCGTGTGAGATCCGGAACGCGCACGGAAAAGCTGGCCACGCCCTGCTTGAAATCCGAAGGCAACAGGCGCTGCTCTGTGGTGCGCTTGCCGGCTTTGCTGTCGTAGGCATAGGAAATGGTGACCGGCCCGCGGAGGCGGCTCGCGTCATCAAGTTCGAAACGCATGTCGTTGTTGCCTGCAAAGAGTGGGGGAATCGACATGATGCCGGTCTCGAAGAACAGCTTCATCCGCAATGCCGAAAGCCCGGATGTACGCCGTTGGGAATCCCCTTTCACGTTCACGCGAATCTGGAAACGATAGACGCCGTGGATGCTCACATCCTTCCCATTAAAGCGAGGACGCCCCAGCTCGATTTTCAAGCGTCCATCGGATGCGGGCAAGGTTTGCCACTGGGACCACTGATCCTTGTCGCTGGGCCAGGGCTTGGCAGTGAGGGTTCGCAATTCGACGGTGGTGCTGCCGGAAGGCCCGGCGAATGCCGCATCGAGTTCCCCATCTACGAGCACGTAGGGGCTGTAGAAATCGAGAATGGCGCTGCCGCCCGTGCCGGCGTCTCTTGCACGTAAAAAGGGCGCCGCCTTTGCCAGAGACAGGGTGGAATCCGCAGCCATCACATCGGCGAGATCGCCTTGCGCGAGATTCGGCTGATACTCGATCGTTCCCCATGCCTGGCCGATCGTCTTGCCACCCTCCAGTTCCTTGTCGTAGCCTTCGCCCTTGGGTATCGTTTCCAGATAGGGTTTGGCCCACGCGTAGTTTGGATCGAAACGAGGCCAATTGCCATCGTGGCTTGTCTCGGTCACCCGGTAAAAGCGGCCGGAAGGCAGGAAGGGGAATTCCCGGTTGGCGCGGGCCGCGGCGGGATGGTAAAACTTGCGCGCCGTGTTGTCCCAGTAGCGGGTGATGGCCGTGCCGCGAGGCAGGCGGAACTCCATGTTGTGGTAGGTGGCGCCGAAGGGCTCCTTTGGATCGCCGAACACCGATTCGTGCGGAGCGCCCGCGTCTTCCCATGCCTTCTGGCTTGCGAAGTAGGTGGGCTTGATCAGAAGTGCGCGTTCCCACTCGATGCGCCCTATCTCAAAGTAGGGGCGGCTCCGGTTCTTGAAGGTCTTGTTGCGAAGAAAGTTCTCGTCGACGCCGACTTCAGCCCAATCGAGAATGCGGGCGGTGGGTGTATCTTCTGCGATTAGGTAGTAGCCATATCGCGGATCAAACGCGCCGTACGTGCCGTCGAGCCGCAATCGATACATGGTGTGGAATCCGCCGTCGTCGTGCTGCGTGATCACGCGTTCCGCGGCGTGCGGATCTCCCTTGTATGCGTTCCATGACGCTTCCGCGGCACGGCTGCAGGTATCGCAAAATCCCCAACCGTAGACGAAGAGGTTCTTGTTTGGGTCGAGGACGGATCGCTCCTGGTTGAAGGCGCCCTCGCTGGCCTGAATCATCCCCCCAACTGCCATCTTGCAGAAGAGGCGGTTCCAGACGAAGAAGGCTTTGGCTTGCGCGGTGTCCGTCGCCTTCTCCAATCCCTCGATGCGCATGACATCTTCGGTCCATTGACGCACGTTGGTTGCCCGCGGCCAGACGCGATTGCTAAGTAGCGCTCCGCCGGGTACGCCAGGCTCCGCGGAGGTCGCGGGCATGGCCATCATCAATCCCATTAATGCCGTGAAAGCGAACCGGTATGTCATTCAAGAACTCCAGGAAGTACCGCGGATGGAGAGTCCGCGCATTCTAAGCAACCTGATCCCACTGGCCGCGAAGTTCATTGACCAGCCGGAGCCCGGAATGGGCATCCCGGATGGGTTTGTCCTTCTCGCTCCAGACCACTTCAAGCACCTGCACGAGACGATTGGCTTTTCGTTCAATCGCCCGCATCTGGTCTTCAGACGCTTCGAGCTGGAAGGAGAGCACAGCGAGAGAGGGGTCTGGAAGCTGGGAAACTGAGCAACTCTGTATGTTGACGGAGGTGGAGCTGATAATCGATGTTACCCGTGCAAGAACGCCACACTGATTCGTGGAGAGTAACACCAAGGTCAACATTGTAGAATCCCTATCCTTTGGTCACCGCTGGTAGCGGAGTGGATTGAAGAACCGTCTCTCGTGCCGGGTTTCGGAAGAAAGCGGTCGTTTCGTTAGTTTAGGAGGAATTCTCCCGCCCCGCAACAATTTTACGCCGATTTTGGAGGTTTCGGTTGCGGGGAGGTGCTCCGGCATGATGCAATACGCCACGAGGGAAGGAAAGTTAACTAACTGTGAGATTGCCCGTTGCATCCTTGCTGACCCAGCGCATGAAGGCGCCGGACATGCGGAACGTCAACGGGATTCAGTTGCTCAACTTGATCGCAGAATCCGGCCCGCTTTCGCGGGCGTCGCTGGCCAAGTTGAGCCGATTGAGCAAGCCGACGGTCTCCGAGCAGGTGCAGCGCTTGATCGCTCTTGGGACCGTTGTTGAACTGGGTGAGGGCGAAGCCCCCGCGACCGGGGGAAAGCGGCCGACCATGCTCGCATTCCACGCGGAGGCGGGCAGTGTGGCGGCGGTGTCAATTGGCCCTGAATCGACTGGAATCGCGATTTCTAATCTGATGGGGGAGCGGAAAGCGTTCGAGGAATTGCCCACCCTCGCCTCGGAAGGACCTCGCCATTTGATCGCCCGCGTTCGCGCGGCGATTGCAAGACTGGTTGGAGGCAAGCATGCCGCTTCCAGGTTGCGGGCGATCGGAATCGGTGTGCCGGGGCGGGTGGATTGCAAGCACGGGAAGGTGCTCGAACTCGCCAATGTTTTTAACTGGCGGGAGGTGGACCTCGCTGGTCCTCTTCACCGGAAGTTCCAGTGCGCCGTTCTGGTGGATAACGATGTGAACGTGGCTCTGCTCGGCGAGATCAACCGGGGCGGAGCGCGCCATGTTCGCAGTGCCGTGCTGATTCGCCTGGATGTCGGATTGGGCGCGGCCATCGCCATGGACCGCAAAATTCACCACGGTTCCCATTGGGCCGCTGGTGAGATTGGCCATCTGGTTCCCAGCCGTTCGTCGATCGGCGGAGAGAGCACGCGCGGTTATCTCGAGAATGTGGTCGGCTCCGACAAGATAGCCGCTGCCGTAAAGGCCGCGGCACGCCGGGTTCCGGCGCTTCGCCGGCATCTTCGAACAAAGTCGCCCACGGCCGCGCTTTTTGGCGCGGCGGGGGAAGATGCCCGCGCGGCGGAGATTGCCCGGGAGATTACTTACCACCTCTGCACCGCCGTTTCGCAGCACGCGCTCGTTTGTGACCCGGAGGTGGTGCTTCTATCGGGAGAAGTGTTTACTTTCGTTCTTCCGGAGATTCGGGAGTTTCTGGCGCGCACCATTCCGTGGCCATCGAGCGTCGCCTTGGCCGAACTGGGAGAAGAGGCGGTGTTGCTTGGGGCCACCGATCTTGCTCTATCCTCCTCGTACGAGCAGCTTTCCCGTGAGCTTCAGGTATATGATTCGGACTTGGCAATTGCGGCTGCGGGCGCCTGACAAGGTCACGATGGGAAACCAGTTTGAAGGGAAGGTGTATGGGTATCGGTACCTGGGATAGCGCGCACGAACGGGATGCACAGCATGTCTGATTCCCTCAACCCACCGGCGGTCGAAAACGGGACGGATCAGCCACGGTTGCGCCGGGTTCTGTCCAGGAGCGACCTCGTCATCTACGGGCTCACCATCCTCACGCCCACCGCTGCCTACCCGGTCTTTGGCATTGTGCAGGATATTTCCCACGGACACGCTGCTCTCGCATACATGGTGGCCGTGGTGGCGATGCTTTTTACGGCCGCCAGCTATGGAAACATGGCCGCTGCATTTCCTTCCGCGGGATCCACGTATACCTATGCCAGGCGGGCTTTGCACGACTATGTCGGATTCCTCTCGGGTTGGTCGATGATGCTGGATTACGTGCTGGTGCCGCTGCTCAGCGGCGTCTATGTATCGATTACGGCGACGCGCCTCGTGCCTTCGGTGCCGTACGCCGTATGGGCGTTTCTCTTTGCGGCCATCATCACGCTCGTGAATGTGAGGGGCATCCGGGTGACTGCCAACGCGAGTAAATGGCTGATGCTTGCGATGACCGTTTCCGCCGTGCTGTTCGTCGCGCTTGCCATCCGGTGGGCTCTCTCGGCGTTGGGCTTGAACGGCCTCTTCCAGCAGGATCTCGTGTTAAATCCCAAGACGATCGAGTTACCCGCGTTGATGACCGCAGCCGCGATCAGCACTCTTTCCTACCTCGGTTTCGACGCGGTTTCGACGCTGGCGGAAGATACGCGCAACCCCCGCCGCGATATCGGATTCGCAACGATTACCGTGTGTCTGTTGCAAGCGGTGTTCTGCATCTTGATTACATATCTCGCGGCGGTTGTTTGGCCACCGGCTAGGCCGTTTCCCAATGTGGAAACCGCGATCCTGGATGTATCCGAGATCATCGGCGGGACGCCCATGTTCGGGTTCACTACGATCATCCTGCTGGTGGCCGCTATCGCCAGTTCCGTTACCAGCCAGGCGGGCGCATCCCGGCTGCTGTTGGGAATGGGGAGGGATGGTATTTTGCCGAAGAGTATCTTTGGTTACATTGATCCGGTTCATTCCACCCCCACACGCAGCATTTATCTGATGGGGGCGATTTCGTTCATCGGCGCATTGCTGATCAGTTTTCAGTTGATCGTGGAATTGGTGAATTTCGGCGCTTTCGTCGGGTTTATCATGGTGAACCTGAGCGTGGTTCGCCATTACTTCGTGAGGGAGAAAAGGCGAAGCGGTTTCGACCTGTTTCGATACCTCGTCTTTCCCTCATTGGGTGCGCTGGTGTGTGCCTATGTCTGGTCAAGCCTTGGCGTTCATTCGAAGATGCTTGGGTTTGGCTGGCTAGCGCTAGGCCTTTGTTATTTGGCGGTGATGACGAAGGGATTTCGTCGTCCCATGAAAGATTTGGGGATTGTATGAAAGTGGCGGATGAAATAGAACTGCAGGCCTACGCGGACCTGCATGCGGATCGTCTGGTGGCGATTCTCCAGGATCTGGTGCGGCTCCCTTCCGTGAACAACGCGCCCACGGGAAGCGAGTGGGCGTGCCAGCAGTATGTGGCTTCGTTCTTGCGCAATATCGGTTGGGCTTCCACGCAGTATCTGCCAACCGACGCCCCCGGCATCCGGGAGCATCCAATCTATTGGCCAAAACGGGAGTACGAGAAGCGTCCTAATGTCGCGGCGGTACGACAAGGTACGGGCGGCGGGCGATCTCTCATCCTCTCTGGTCACGTCGACACGGTTCCGGTGGGGGAGGGTGAGTGGAAGTTTCCCCCGTTTGATGCTCACGTGGAAGGCAACCGGCTTTACGGGCGTGGCGCCGTGGATATGAAGTGTGGGATTGCCACGAACCTGTTTGTGGCTGAGGCCTTGGCCGCTTTGGGAGTCCGGTTGGCCGGCGATCTCACGATCGAAACGGTAGTGGACGAAGAGTTTGGCGGCGTGAACGGTACCCTGGCCGGCCGCCTGATGGGCTATACCGCCGATGCCGCGATCATCTCCGAGCCGAGTTTCTTGCGGATTTGCCCGGCGCAGCGCGGCGGCAGAACCGTGGACATCCTCTTTCAAGCGCCAAACGGAGGCATCCTGAGTGGGGAAAGCGCGGGCGTCGCGGAGCAGTTGCGAATCTTTCTGAATGAGATCGGCCGCCTGGAGAAAGGGCGCCTCGAAGGCGTTCGCATCCACCCCCTTTACGCGCATCTCGCCAACCCCGTGCCCGTGACGATCGCGCGCATCCACACGGCGGCGTGGGGAACTTCGGAGCCGCCGAACACGCCCACTGTGT
>JADYZL010000593.1 GCA_020853155.1 Bryobacterales bacterium | reverse complement strand
GAAGCATCGACGGCCATTGGGCGGATAGCCACCGGATTGGGTACTTCGAAAGTGGACTGCCATTCGCGGGCACACGTCACCTCTGGCCTTGGCGCAAGGTTCCCCCTCGCGGGTTGCATGAACTTCGAGAAATGCGCTGCGGACGCTTCCCCAGGCGCTGCCTCGCGCATCCGCCGCGGCGAACGCGCACAGCGGGAAAGGTCCGGTTGAATTTAGCGATCGCTCCGGTTGCTTGCGGAAAAAGCCCGGCGGGACGATGGCGTTCCTCCGTCTCTCTCTGTCAAACGGTTCCGGACAATTGGGGCGCAACGCGCGGCGGCGGGGGAAGATCGCTTCCGAAGAACCCCGGGGCTAACAACCGGGGTAACAGATCTTCTTAACTGATCTTGCCCCCCCCCCCCCTGGGCTTGTCAAGAGCGAAGTTCCGTTCGAGTTGTTAACTTTCAACTCGCCAAAATTCGGTGGCGGGAAGCCGTGAAATAACCTTCTTCCGGTAGTACCCAGGTTTGGCCCCGGTGATTCTAAACCGAAGCTCCGTTCCCATCCTGCAAAGGAACCGCACTTTCCGCGCCGCTTGGTGCCACAATAGACCAATGCGGATTCCGAATATTCTGGAGCGCGCCGAATTTCGTTCAGGCAAGATGGGCAAGTGCGACTTGGCGCGGGGCGAGAAACTCTCCGCTGGCTTGAATTGCTTCGAAGCGGGGCAGGAGCACAAGGCGCACGTTCACGAGGGGCAGGATAAGCTCTACTACGTCCTCGAAGGCTCCGGGAAGCTAACCATCGGCGAAGACCGATCGCATTTCCAGGCCGGAGACCTCGCGCTCGCGCCCGCCGGCGTGGAGCACAGCCTCCGCAACGACGGCCCCGGCAAGCTCGTCGTCCTCGTCGTCTTCGCCCCGCCCCCTCCCGCGTTGTAGAGGTTCCGCCGATGGCGTTGTTCAGAGAAGCGCGCATCCGGGCCTCCCGGCCCCTTGGGACTGCTACGCAGCCACGGGAAGCAGACGGAGGTGGCCATCTCATCGCGGCGCTTTGGCGCCTGCGGGTAACGGGCAAGGTAGAATCGATACAAGCTTGATGGCAACGCAACTCAAACTTTTGCAGCCGGCCCATCCCCCAAGACCAGCGCCTGCCCCAGGTTCCCTTTCCGTACTGGAGTTGTGCGCAGGAGCCGGCGGGCAGGCCCTTGGTTTTGAACAAGCTGGCTTCGAACACGCCGCTTTGGTGGAACTCAACCGCCACGCGTGCGCCACGCTCGGGCTCAACCGTCCCGATTGGACTGTCTTCGAGGAAGATATTGAGCAGTTCGACGGCACTCGCTACCGTGGCGTGGATGTGCTTGCCGCGGGTCTGCCGTGCCCTCCGTTTTCCGTCGCAGGGAAGCAATTGGGCAAGCACGATGATCGCAATCTCTTTCCAGCGGCGCTCAGGCTTACCGGTGAGATGGAGCCGCGAGCGGTCATGATTGAGAACGTGCGCGGCATTCTGGATCCCGTGTTCGAAGAATATCGCGGCGCCGTTGCCGCGGAATTTGCCAAGTTAGGGTATGTCAGCGAGTGGCGGTTGATGAATGCGTCGGATTTCGGCGTGCCGCAGCTGCGGCCGCGTGCCATTTGCATCGCGCTCAGGTCGAGGTCGATGGAGGACTTCAACTGGCCCGCGCCAGTGGAAACGAGCGCGTCCACGGTTGGCGAAGTCCTTTCCGATCTGATGGCGTCGCGGGGATGGGCCGGAGCGGCTGCCTGGAGTGCGGCTGCGGATATGATCGCGCCGACCATCGTGGGGGGCTCCCATAAACATGGCGGGCCGGATCTCGGCCCCACTCGTGCCAGGAAAGCATGGGCTCGTCTTGGCGTGGATGGTCTGGGAATTGCAAATGACGCCCCTTCCGGGGATTTCATTGGCATGCCCAGGTTGACGGTAAGCATGGTGGCAAGGCTGCAAGGGTTCCCGGATAGCTGGCGGTTTTCCGGTGGCAAAACGCAGTCTTACCGCCAAGTGGGCAACGCGTTTCCTCCACCCTTCGCCCATGCCGTTGCATCCTGCCTTCGCGCTTGTTTAGTCCAGAGCGCCTCAGTTCGTAAAGTGGGCTAATTCAACATGCAGGGAAAACGTAAGTCCGGCGCCCGATCCAAGCTTCGTGCTCATTTCCTGGCGAATACCGGCCGTGTCATGGATGCGGAAGAACTCCGTTCCATTGCCGGCAACACGAGTGAATGGGCGCGCCGGGTGCGCGAACTGCGGACGGAAGAAGGTTACCCGATTTTGACGCATAACGACCGTGCCGATTTGAAGCCGGGGCAGTATCTGCTGGAATCGTCTGTGCCGTTGCCTGCTTTTGAGAGGTCGATTTCCATGGAAGTGCGCGCGTTCGTTCTCGACCGTAACGGGTTCACCTGCCAAATGTGCGGTGCGGTTGCGGGCGAGGCACACCCGTTTGATCCCTCTCGAAAGACAAGGCTCCAGATCGGCCACATTGTGGATAAATCGATGGGAGGAGAGGATATCCCTTCGAACCTGAGAGCAATATGTTCCGTTTGCAATGAGGGTGCGAAAAATCTGACTCTCGACCGGCCCTCCGTTCAGAAGCTTCTCATTCAAATCCGCCGCGCAACTGGTGCGGATCAACTTACCGTGTTGGGATGGCTAGTCAAGAAGTTTCCGCGGGCAGCTTCGAAACTGGTTTCGGGCAAATTCGAGGGATAGACCGGGGCATTCCGTTGGATAGCCTTTCTCCAGAGCGGCGATCCGCCAATATGCGGAAGATCGGAAGCAAAGATAGTGTGCCCGAACTCCTTGTTCGGCGTCTGGTCCATGCGATGGGGTTCCGTTACCGCTTGCATGCAGCTTCGCTGCCGGGCAAGCCGGACTTGGTGTTCCCCCGGTTGCGGCGAATCATCGAAGTATACGGATGCTTTTGGCATCAGCATGCGCATTGCGCCGATGGGCGCATGCCGAACTCGCGTCAAGAGTATTGGACGCCCAAATTGGCCCGGAACCGCGAGCGCGACAAATCCAACCTCAGAGCGCTGCGGCGGTTGGGCTGGCGGGTTCTCGTGGTCTGGGAATGTGAGACGTCTAACCCCGTCACGCTTGCGCGGCGCCTCGCTCGCTTCCTTGGCGGCCCGGCCTAGGCCGCAGCGCTCCCACGCCCGCTGCCCTGTTCCCTACCGAGCCGCGCTCATCGCCCAGTCCCACTCCTCGCCCGCGTGTTCCAGAATGCCAACCAGGTCTTCCGGCAGCAGTAGCCGCTCCTTCGTCAATTGCGCGCAGGCCTCCGCTACTTTCCCGAGATATTCATCGCGGCTCCGGTATCGGGCGTCCATTGGCTTCCGCGGATCTGCATTCCGCTCGGCCTCCGCTTTCGTCCGTGGGAACGGAATGAAGCCGCCAACCATGCTTGAGATCACATCCGTCGGCCCGCTCTTCGCATTGAACAGATTCCAGCCCGTAAACGTCGCCAGCGGAACGGCGATATCCGGCAGCCGGATGCCGTCCATTTCGTTCCCATCCGCATCCACCTGCGGTACGAGCGTTGGGAACGGCTTCCCCAGCTTGGGCGGTTCGAAATCGATAATCCGCTCCGTGCGAAAGCGCGGTCCGTAGTCCGCGCGCCAAGCCTTTTCGAGCGTGTTGCTGCGCCGGATCGCCGTGAGATCGCGGCCCGGAAGGGCCGGGAAGTGGAGATCCTCCGGGCGGACGAGGGTCTTTTCATCGATGCGCCCGTAATGGCTTTCCGGTGGAGCCACGCCATCGCGGACCCACGCATCCATCGCCACCAGCAGCGCGCGCATCGCGGGGCGGATGCGGTTCGGGTTCACCAATTCCTGTCCCACGCTCCGGGCGGGCGGCCAGGAACCCGTGCCGTGCTGGGTTCCGGCGAAATGATAGATCCGCGTGTTGGCGGCTGGCGCGAGATCCCGCGTGCCATCGAGCGTCGTATGGATCAGCGACGCCGCCCGCCCCCAGTATTCATACGACGAGTTCGTATAGAAGATCTTCGGGATCAGACCTTCCCTCCCCCGGTATCGCCCCAGAATGCCTTCCTCCAACCCGGTCTCCGGATCCCGCTGAACGGTGTCGGAAAAGGGGTAAATATCGGTCGGGTAGAGAAGGTTCATGAACGGATGCCCATCCCGGGAAGGTTGCGCGAAGCGCAGGTTGAAGCCGCCCCGCCCACCTCCGGCGACATGCGCCATCACGCCATCGAACACGCGCCTCCCCTTCTCGTCGCCGTTGAACCCTTCGTAGAGAAAGGTCCGCAGAAAGCGCCCGCTTTGCGAGCTGCCGAAGCTATAAACGCGCGCCAATTCCCCCGCCTTGACGCCCATCGCTTCGTCGCCGCCGTACTTGAGATAGGCCACGGCATCGCGCACCGCCGCCATCCCAAGCCCGGCCACGGGAGGATCCTTCGCCACGTAAACCAGATCGTAAACCTTGTTCGGCTGAAGCCCGCCATTGAGATAGAGGCTGCCCCGGTCCGGCACGGCTTCTCCCTTGTCCCATCGCGCGAAGCTCCACTCGCCGCGCGGGATCACCCTGGCAGGGCCGTTCGCCGTGTCTCGAACCGTCAGCACGTTGCGTGGGTCCGACGGATCCGCGGCCTCATAGGGGATATGCCCCCGGTCGGCCAGCGAGTGGGAGAACGCCGTGCCGCTCACGATGATGTTGGCGCGCACAGGCCCGGTGATCGCGCTGCCGTCCGCGTTCTTCGCTACCGGCACGTAGACGCGCAAGAGGCCGGGTTCAAGCGGCATGTCGAACTGCCAGCCCACCCAAAGCAGGGAGAGCCCGCGCTCCAGAAGGAACCCGTCGCCGAACTGCGCGGCGGTGAGCGGGGCGCTGCTACGCTCGGCCCCGCTGAAGAACCCCAGCATTCCCTTACCGCCCCGGTTGCTCACCTCGAACAGCACCGCTCCGTTGCCCTTCTCCAGATCCTGAGGGCGGATGAAGTAGAAATCCGCCGCGAACTCGACCTCGCCCGCCCCATTGCGCGGGGCTAGCGAAATGTCGGCAATCGCCGCATTCGCCGGGTCCTTTGGGTCCACCGCGAAATGGAGTTTACCCGCGATCGCCTCGTAGATTCCCGCGAGGCCGAATCGCTTTCCCTGGGCAACCGTTTGCCGCTGCGTGATCTCCACGGAAACGACGCGGGCCTGCACGGCGGTGGCGCTCAGAAGAGCGAATGCGAAAGCAAAGATACAGCGTAGTCGTGGCATCGCGTCCTATTGTATGGCCGAGCGGCGCTCGCTGGCAGCGGAAGCGCACACATCTCATGATATTTTCTGGCCCATTTTTTCGCTTGTTATCGCGCTACCCATTAGGGGGTGGACCGTGCGGACACAGCAAGCGCGATTTCTGGTGAAGTCGAACGGGGCGAGTCTGAACCCCGCGCGGAAGCTGGGGGTGGCAGGCAATCAGTTTGAGTTGGCCGCCACCTGGCATGTGGGGGGCAAGACCGCGGCGTGGTCCGGCTACGAACTCCGCGCCACGGCGACGGTCGCCGAACTCTGGGACGCCGCCTACGAGCAGGCGCGTCAGGGTGTCCTCATTGAACCCGATTGCGAGAACCAGTGGGCGATGCCCGCCACCAAGGCGCAGCGTGGCCTCTTCGCCGGGGGGCCGGATGACGACCGCGGCATCGAGAACCCGCAATCTCCCCGCTTCCCTCGCGCGCTCACCCCCGATGGTAAAGACCGCTTCGCCTGGCATCTCGACGACGATTATTCCGCCCTTCGCAGCGCCCGTGAAGCCCTGCGCAATCCGCAGCCCGTTCGCGCGGCGATCCTCGATGTGGGCTTCGACTACAAGCACGAAGCGATGCCGCACCACCTTCGCAAAGACCTGCAGAAGAACTTCGCGGGCGACGGACGGCCGGATGCGGCGGATCCGGACCAGAGTGGATTCCTGAAGAATCCCGGACACGGAACGGCGACCATCACCTTGCTGGCCGGCGGCTCCGTGAAGCGCCTGGAACAGAAGGGCATCCTGAAGGGGCCTATTGGCGGCGCGCCGGATATCGAAGTCGTCCCCGTCCGCGTCGCCACTTCCGTCCTGATCCTGAATACCAGCGCGTTCGGCGATGCCATTGAGTACCTGCTCTCGCTCCAAGCAAACCCGGCCACCGCCATTGACGTAGTTTCGATGAGCATGGGCGGCGTGGCCTCCCGGCTGTGGGCGGATGTCGTGAACCGCGCCTATGACGCGGGCATCGTGCTTGTGACCGCTGCCGGCAACAACTACGGCCGGCCCAAGAGCATCGTTTATCCGGCGCGTTTCCGGCGCGTGCTCGCCGCATGCGGCATCATGGCGGATGCCGAACCCTACGTGCTCCCCATCGGAACCATGTCCGGCAATTACGGGCCTTCCGACAAAATGGAGACCGCCATCGCCGCCTGCACGCCGAACATCTCATGGGCGGAAATCGGTTCGAGAGACATCATTGATTCCGATGGCGAAGGCACCTCCTCCGCGACGCCTCAGGTAGCCGCCGCTTCCGCCCTATGGCTGCAACAGCACAAGGCCGGCGTCGCAGGCTGGAACGGCTGGCAAAAAGTGGAGATGGTGCGCAAGGCCCTCTTTGATTCGGCGGATCCCCATTTCCCGGATCGCGAAAAGTACTTCGGCCGCGGCGTGCTTCGGGCCAATCGCGCCATTGCCATCGCCCCGTCGGAGGCAATCCGGCGTCAGCTTGTTTCCCAGGAGAAGGACACTGCCGCCTTCGCGTTCTTCAAAGCGCTCCGTGGCAGCATTTTCGCCATGACGGATAAGGAATCCGAACTGGACGATTCCTACAATCTGGAACTGACGCAACTACTCCACCGGGATCCGGAGCTGGAGGGCATCATCGGCGATGCCGGTCCGGACGGGTTGTTCGACAGCAAG
>JADYZL010000592.1 GCA_020853155.1 Bryobacterales bacterium | reverse complement strand
GTTCTTGTTTTCTGCGCAGGTTGCGCCTGCTATTGCAGCTTGCCTTCGCCAACGGTGAGCACGACCGGCTGGAGCCGGAGCGTGTCCCCCCTGAATAGCATCATTCATCCCGCGGCCAAGCCGAAAACGAAACCACAAGCTGTATGGGTTTGTCTGCAATCATCGGCGGCCGATGTGTTTGCCACGACCCATAGTGGTGACCTGAATCCGCACAGATACCCACCTGCTGGTATTCGGAGTCCACAGAGACCGTTGTGCAAATCGCGGAGGGGTATCCGCTGTGGTCTCACCGTACAGGAATCTTGACGTAGGGGCTTGACCGACCGAAAACATAGCACGCGGCGCCTCGTCCGTCCGGGCACGATCCGAGATTGAAGAAGAGCGCCCAGTCTCCCGGCTGCTGATTCGCGGGAACCACGAAAGTGATGAGTTCCACGCCAATCTTACCGGGGGCTAGGCCGGCAAACTTGATGTCGAGTGCGGGCGTGTTGGTAAAGGACTGCCCTTTGAGGTTAAGTTTGGGATACTCCTGGAGGTACAGGTCGCCGGAATCGCGAATAATGGACTGGCCGATTGGCAGCCTTAGGAATTGCGGCTGCTCCGGCACGGCAGATCCAATAGGAGGAGGTGGCCAGACCGCGAAGAAGTCATTGGCGTACGCATGAATCGTTTCGCCGGGACGGGCAGGGTTGTCGAGGCTCACGGGACTGTTGTCTGAGGCGTGGCGGGCGATGGCGAAGCCATTCGCATCCGCGAAGAAGTCCCCGACGGGTGATAGCCGAGGTAGGGGTGTGAGGACCACACCTGCCACCGCCAGAGCCCCTGCCGAAGCTCCAAGCGCGCCTGCCAGTGAGGCATTTCGCTCCAACGGTACCTGGAAATTGATTTGGAGGCCCAGTCGCGAGACAATGACCGCTAGTATTGGCGCTGATGCGCCGTTAACGATGATCTCCCGTCCGGCAAGAGAAAAAGGGAGAATTGTGCCTTCCGCGATGTACGTTCCGGGTTTCAACTCAAATTCCGAGAAGCCCGAAACGAAGACCGTAGCTAAGCTTCCCCCGGCCGGAAGGCCCGGTTCGAACGACGCGGAATTGACCACACCCTCTATCTTCACTTCCGCCTGAAGTGCCCGGCTGGTGAAAGCACAAAAAAGCAAGAGGACGATGAGGCAACGCATAATTCCTTCCTTTCCGCGCGACCCACCCCTACTTTCGAGCGGTCGGGTATATGTGGACTACCTTGGCGTTCTGCCTAAACAGGCCCCACTTTGCAGCACCCAGCAGCGGCTTGAACTTGGCAGCCTCGACGGACGGGATCTGAAATGGGACGCCCTGCGCCGCGAATGCGGCGCCGGCGCGGTCGGCGATTACAAGCGAGGCGCTATTGACCTTGACGCTGAGCGAGAGATTGGCCGGCACCACCGCTCCATAATCGCGGATCCGACCATTGTCGTAGACAATCGGCAGAGGGAATTGCCTGCGACCGGAGGCGCTCAGGAACAACCTGATGGACTGGCCGCGAACAGTCTCGGCGCCTCGAACCAATTGTTTTGCGTCATGAGTTCTGACCACGAAGGGGACTCCTTTCTGCAGCCGCAGCGATACGGACGCCGGCGTTCCGGCGATCACAGTTCGTGCTGTAGCCGCCCCCCATTGGCACGGGTCCAAATACAGTCCCGCATCGTAGACACAAATCTGGTACACCCCGGTACCGACCGTCAAGGCAAACCGCCCGCTGGCGTCGACCCGTGCCTTGTATACTGCGGGCATCTGGGATGCCGCCGCTGGCCGTTGGACGGCAACAACTGTACTGCCCGCAATGCCGGCATTGGTATCGTCCGCGACTACTGTTCCGGTCAGGTTCTGTGCCGGCAGCCGCGCCAACGAAATCAGGGGGATCAGCGCCACAAGAGCAGTTAGTCTTCGCATCAGCGCTCCTTCAATTGCAGTTCGCGTTTGCCGTGATCAAAATAGGCGCGCCGTTCGATCGCGTTCCCGAAGTCGGGCTCTTGGCATAAAGGGTCCAGGCGCCCGGCGTGACGGAACACTTGACTTGCGCGTTTATCTGTGTACGTGATCCGTCCCAGAAGTAGTATCCGTCGTCTTGATACAACCAGTCACTTCCGCTCTGGTTGGAAAGTTCGAGCAGATTACCGCCGGTGAGAGAGAACCCCTTTCCAAAGACCTCCAGGATGTCCCCCTGATTTGCCACCAGAGTACAGCTCGGGTTAGCCTGCACATCGCACGACGCACTCGTGGTGACGTTGACAAGTCCGGTCACGATCGGGGCCAGACCGACGGTCACAGTCGTTGCTGTCGCGGAGGATACGGCTCCCTGTCTCACCCCCTTGACATTCGAATTGGTGCCGGTCAGAGTTATCGTGCCTGTATTTGCCATCGCTGACAGTGTGTAAGCACATGATCCTGTCAGTGCATCTTGCGAAATTTGGCGACCGGAGGCGCAAGAATACGACCTCCGCAGGGGATCCGGAGGTGGCTCGTTCAAGCTCAACTCTGTGACGTTCGCCGCGGTATAC
>JADYZL010000591.1 GCA_020853155.1 Bryobacterales bacterium | reverse complement strand
TGTGGACGCTCGTAATCGCGTACCTGCTGGTGAATGGCTACTTCCTCACGAACTACCGGTTCTCGGGCGAAGGAGAATTTCGTTTCGCGATTTACTTCGCACTGGCGGCGCTGCTCTCTTTCGTCGGTGCGCTCTGGTTGCTCAAGACGCCCTTGCGGAGCAAAACCAAGTAACTCTGCGCCGTTGAACGGGAACCCGGCCCGGATTGGGAAAGGGCCGCAGTACTCGAGCTTGATCGCGCTACGGGAGTCGAGCGGCCGGTATTGAGTGGTGTGATCGCATTGTGCTATCGTGCAGGCGCACGCGGAGAAATCGGAGGGAATCCCGCCGCTTCTTCGAAAAATACTTGAAACAAAACACAATGTGAGCCGCGTATCCCTCTATAAGTAAACATGCGAAACTATCATCTCGCCATCCTCTGGCTTTTTCTCGGCGTTATCGGGATGGGAATACCCGCCTCCGCGCAGGATTTCTTCGGTAAGTACAACGTCACCGTTGGAGCGGGCGCCGCCGTCCCCCAGAAGGACTTGAAGATCGGTTTCACGACCGCGCCGAACCTCAATGTCGGCTTCGGCTATCGCTTCGCTCGCAACTTCCAGCTCGACACCGGCTTTGAGACGGCATTCGGCGCCGCCGACATCCGCACCTTCGTTCGGGACGATCAGTTAGGTCTCCTCGAAATCAACGACCGGCAGTATTTTGTGCCCTTCGGGGGGCGGGTGATTCTCCCCTTGGGCGAAACAGGCCGCTTTGAAGTGTTCGGCGGTGGCGGCGGAAACTACATGCGCTATTCGGAGGTTTTGCGGCAGCCAAGCGACTACTTCCGGGTTCCCTGCACCGTTTGCAGTTCCCGAAGTGGCTGGGGGTACTACGGCTTGGTCGGCTTTCGCGGGGCGCTGAACCGCGGCCGAAACTTCTGGGTTGGTATGAGTTCCAAGGTCATACGAGGGACGACCAACGGCCAGCCTTTGGGCGATCTTCCGGCCACCGAGACCAAAGACCGATGGACCTTCATCCAGGGCGAATTCAGTTTCGCTTTCTAGGCGTGGAGCGCCTCCGCGGGGGTTCCTCGACTGCTTTGTACAATCCCTTGACTTAACGAGACTTTGTCCGATACAGTACCTTTTCCTATAATCGTAAGTAGCCGTCGTGTCTTTTTGGCAGCGGCTGCATCCGGTGGGAGAGATGAAGCAAGGGTCCGAACCGCTTAGCACTCGAAGTCTCGAGATTCTGCAGGCCATCGTCCGGGAGTATATTTCCACGGGTGAACCGGTGGCCTCGCGCGCCGTTTCCCGCGCGCGCCGGGACAATTTGAGCGCCGCTACGATTCGCAACGAAATGGCGGATCTCGTGGATGCGGGCTACCTGGAGCAGCCGCATACCTCAGCCGGCCGGGTGCCTACGGCGAAAGCCTTCCGCCGCTACGTGCAGAGCCTCGTCCCCCGTAATTTTCCCGTCGCCGAACTGGACCGGCTGCGCTCTCAGCTTTCCAGCTCTTCAAGCGCCGCGGAACGGACGGAACAAACCTGCCACATCCTCACCGGCCTGACGCGCAACGTAGGCATTGCCGCCGCAATTCCCTCGTTTTCAGCCACGCTCGACTGTATCGAACTCGTTTCCCTCGGCGAAAGCCGGGTGCTGATCGTCGTGGTCACCGAGGATCAGGCGGTTCATAACAAAGTCGTAAATCTGGGCGAGGCCATCTCACAGGACGATCTCAACAGCATCCGGAATTATGTAAATCATCATCTGAGCGGGCTCTCGCTGCTACACGCGCGCGCCGAACTCGAACGGCGGCTCGCGGACGACAGCGCCATTTATGACCGGTTGCTCACGCGCCTGAGCCTGTTTCACCGGATGGGCCTGCTCGCCATCGATCTCGACCCCGAAGTCTTCAGCGAGGGTGCATCGCACCTGGTGGCGCTCGAACTCCACGTGACCAGGGAGAAGCTTCGGCACCTGCTCGAAACCCTTGAGGAAAAGTCGCGGTTGCTGCGGCTGCTCGACCTGTTCCTGGCCACGAATCGGGAAGGGATTGCGGTGCAGGTCGGCCTGCATGAGATTCACCCTGGGTTGGGTGATTTTAGCCTGATCGGGACCAATGTACGTCTGCCGGACGGGTCGCTCACGCGCCTTGCCGTGCTTGGTCCGCTGCGCATGAACTACGAGCGCGTGATCGCCACGGTGAGGCACGTCAGCCAGGCGGTCGTGAGCGAAGGGGACGTGGTGATCTAACGGGAATCAGTCCCGTTCCAGCGCGCACCCTGTCGTCTTCGCTCGAATCTTCTCCGCCCAACGAGCCTATCGAAATGGAAAGCGGGCCTCCCGCCTGGGTGGGCCCGCTTTCGCGATGACGATCTTGCCGCCGGCCTAGATGCCACGGAGCTTCTTGTAGTTCTCGAGGCAGACTTTGGACGCTTCAATCGAAGGGGTGCTGTACCCTTCCTGCTCAATCAGGTAGAACTCGATTCCACCGACACTTTCGGCTGCGGCGAAGATCGCTTTCCATGGCGCCGCGCCGTCGCCGAACAGGACCTTGTAGCCCTTATCCGGGCTCCATTCCTTGCAATGAATCGATCGGATCCGCCCCGGGTTTTGCTTGATCCACGCCACCGGATCCTGCTTCATCTCGACGCAGGTGCCCACGTCAAGCTGCAACACCACGCTCTTGGGCGTGTTCTTCGCTATCACGTCCATCGGCCGTGCGTCACCCATCACGGTGAACTCCAGCCCGTGGTTGTGGTAACCGGCCCGCATGCCCGATTTCTTGAGGATCGCATCGGCGGCGCTGAGCGCCTCGGCCACCTTCTTGAAGCCGTCGAGTGTTTGCTCGTTCTTCGGCAGCCCGGAACTGGCCATCACCACCATCTTGCTGCCGATAATCTTGTTCAGTTCGATAGCTTTCGGGAGATTTTCCGGCTTCAGATTCGACGCGGCGTTATGCGTGGAGTGGCACTTCAGCCCGGTGTCATCCAGCACTTTGCGAATTTCCTTGGCTTGGGCCGGAGTCCAGTTGAAATAGGGACCGTAAAATTCGACGCACTGATAACCGAGCGCGGCAACCTGCTTCACGGTTCCGATCTCATCCTTGGCCATCATGTCCCGGACTGAATAGAGCTCGAGACCGATGGGAACCTTCTTTCCGGCGGCATTCAGCAGCACCGGAGCGGCGGCAAGACCCGCGAAAAGCGAACGGCGAGAGAAGACGGATAATGACATGAAAATACTCCTCGTAAGCTCGAACGATATCATACTCGCGGACGAGCGCGAGCGGGAAACCG
>JADYZL010000590.1 GCA_020853155.1 Bryobacterales bacterium | reverse complement strand
TGAGAAGGCCCCGGTAGTAGTGCGGCGTACGCACCATGGCTGCCTGATAGCCCGCCGATGCCGCAAGCGAACACAGTTCCAGGGTTTCCCTTACACTCTCGGCACCGGCCCCCGCGATGAGGACCCTACCCGGCCCGGCGTGCTTCGCCACAATTTCCCAAACCCGCACCTTCTCCGGCGTGCTCAACATCACGCTTTCGCCGGTAGAACCACCCACGACGTAACCGGCCAACTGCGTGAGATTGAGTTTCTCCACATTGAACCGGAGCTTCACTTCGTAGATGGCCCCGTCATGTTGAAAGGGCGTGGTGAGAGGAGGGAAAATCCCTTGCAATTTGAGCATGCAGCCCTTTCCATGCCGCCGGGGCGCGCTTCGGCATCTCCGGCCCGAGGCGCGGCTTCTCACGTGCAGCGGCGAAGCCTTCCCGCCGCATAAACTCCGCCGGCGGCGCTTCGGCCCAGCGGGAAACAGAAACGCAAGGCGGCGGGGAATCCGATGCAGCGCGCGAAGGTTCCGGCGGCAATTGTAGGAGACCGGGGCTGCCGCGGAAGCGCAAACAGCCCCGGATCTCGTTCCAGCAAATCCGGCTGCGGGAGCCTACACAACTTTGGCAAACACGATCACAAGGGTGTAAAGCGCCAGCGATTCAATGAGGGCGAGGCCGAGAATCAGCGCGAAACGAATGGAAGCGGAGGCGCCAGGGTTCCGGGCCATCCCTTCGCAGGCGGCGGCCGTCGCGCGAGCCTGGGCAAACGCGCAACCGGCGGATGCGATGGCCATGCCGATCACGGCGGCCACCACCGGCCAATTGACGGCGCTTTCCGCGGCTCCGGATTGAGCGAACGCCGGCGCGGCGAGGGCCAGCATGGCGAGAATAAGCGACACCTTCTTCTTCATGACTACTTCTGCTCCTTTATTGTCAACCGGCTCACTTGCAGCGCCTCTTGACGAACTTCATCCTCTTCCGCGAATAACGGAGAAGCTGAGTTCACGGTACCCGGCCGGCGGGTAACCTGAAGCGACGATCAAAATTGGAAGGCGAACCCGAACTAGTGTTCGTGCTCCACCATCTGGCCAAGATACACCATCGCAAGCAATACAAAAATATACGCTTGCAATAACGAAACGAAGGTGTGCAGGCCCATGAAAACGACGGGAATTCCTATCGGCACCAAGCCAAGGAAGACCAGGAAAACCATTTCTCCCGCAAACATGTTCGCATAGAGACGAACCGTGAGGGAGAGCAAACGCGAAGAGTGGCTAATCAGCTCGATCGGCAGCATTAAAGGCGCCAGCCACCAGATCGGCCCACAGAAATGAAGCATCCACGCCTTCAAGCCGGTCTCGCGAATCGCCTGCGCGTGATAGTAGATAAACACAGCCACCGCGCAACCGAGCGGGACCATTACGAACATGGTGGGTGATTCAAACGTCGGCAGCACGCCGATCAGGTTCGCGGCAAGAATAAACACAAAGAGGGTAGCGAAAAATGCTACATAACGCTGCGAACCATGCGGGATCATCTCGTTCGTCTGGTCTTTGATGAAGCCATAGAAGAGTTCGAGGATCGTCTGAACTTTGCTGGGAGCGTCGACAGAGAACGAGCGGCGTACGGCGGTGACGCCCAGCATGAGCAGCACAACCACAAAAATTTGCATCGCCTGCGCGTTCGACCACGGGTGCGCGGGGTCGGCAGGCGTGATGCCGAAGAGGTTTAACACGGCAATCGCCGGGCCCGCCAGGAATCGATTGAACAGGGCGGTTACCCACAACTCATGCTCTGGCATAGATTAGCTCGCTGAGGGAGTCCAGCAGCAGCGCGAAGGTCGTCACTAACAAACCGACGCAAAAAGAGACTGGATTTACTCCAAAAACCTTCACTGTAGCATACCCAAGCAGCCCCAAGGCGAAATATCTGAATATAAAGAGCGAGACGATCCCGCGGCTGCCCGGCGAAGGCTCCGCGCCGAGCCTGCCAACGGCCGCGTGAAGCAGTTGAAAGTTGAAGTAAGACGCGAGCGCGCCCACGGCGAAGGTGGCCGCGGACCCAGATCCAAAACGCCATGCGGCCAAGGCGGCAACCACCACGGAAAGCCCGAGGGTAAATCCGCGAACCCGGCGGATCGAGACTCCAGTCAACATCCCGGTGGCGGAGGGTGGCATGCCGGTTGATTCCATCTATCCCGCTGTGGAAGAACGCTACTTGAACGCGCTGCCGGAATCACGAACCGCCTTGCGGATCAATTGGAGAAACCCCGCGGCGATTCCGAGCAGCAAGCCGATCAGCCAGAAGAACGAGGTACCCACCGCTCCATCCAGCCAGCGCCCCGCGACAAAGCCAATCACCGTGGCAACGGGCATCGCGATGGCCAACCCGGAATACTCCGCGAACTGCCGCCAGACCTGGGCTCGTTCCGATACGGCCGCGGATGGCTTGCTCACCGGCTTCCCAGCCTTCTTTCCGGAATCTCCCCATGCATCGTTGTCCATGCGGCACTTCCCTTCCCCGCAGCGGGACCGTCTAGCGGGGTTTCCACTTGATATTGCAGCCGATACTGGGCTTCTGATCCTCCGGCGGCATCCTCCCGGCGAGCAGCGCATTGATGGCGAAACGAAGATCCTTTCCGCTCACCGGCACGTTGTTCCCGGGCCGGCTTCCATCCAACTGCCCGCGGTACGCCAGTTTCATATCGGAGTCGAAAAGGAAGAAGTCCGGCGTGCAGACGGCTCCATAACCGCGCGCGACTTGCTGACTCTCGTCGTAGAGGTACGGAAACTTGAACCCCAGGCGCAGTGCCTGCTCCTTGAGCTTCTCCGGAGCGTCGTCGGGATAGTCCCCCACAAAATTCGCGCTGATCGCAACGATCCCGACGTTTTCGTCGGCAAAATCAAAGCCGATGTTGGCTATCTCGCGCTCTACATGCCTCACGTAGGGGCAATGCGCACACATAAATATCACCAGAAACGCATCCATGCGGCGATACTCTTCCGCTTGAACGATACGCCCGGAAACAACATCCGGCAGTGCGAACGGAGTCGCGACTGTACCCAGTTCCCTCATCACCGAAGGAATCAGCGCCATGCGCGGCCTCCCTTCCGGTTGAATGCTTGATTTTCCACGATTCCAGTGTATCTTGCAGAGCCCGAATGGCGAAAAGCCAAATCCCGCCGTTACCGGAAAGTTTCGGATAAATTGCCGCCCAGACAGGCCCTTTCGCCAAGATTTACAATCCGGGGCAACCGGCGCAACAATTGTTCGCGGCCCGTGTACTATTTCGTGGCGCTCCGCCAGTCCATTCTTCTAGATCGATGCCGAATTCTCTTGACTTCCTTCGCGTGGCGGCGGCCACGCTCCTTGGCGCAGTGCTGGCAGTACCGATACCGGCAAGCGCGGCGGCGCAAGCGCGTTCGTCCCCCTCCGTCTCCGGAGCCGCCGCCTCAAACGGCGCCCAAGGCGTCACCTTATCCGGGCGTGCCATCAATGCCCAAACCGGGGAAGGGGTGGGCAAGGTGGAGCTTCGATTTTTCTCAAGGAACCCGGGAAGGGGGCAAACCCCGGGCGTCCTCACGGCAAGGACGGCCTCCGACGGCACATTTCTGCTCGAGGGACTACCTGCCGGGGACTACATGATCACGGTCTCGCGACAATCGTTCTCCGCAAGCTCCGCGGAACTGCGCGGCCTTGCCTCCGCTCGCTCACAAATCAACGGCTGGACGGCGTCTCTCCGAGCCGGTCAGGTGATCGGGGGAATCGAGATCCGGATGCAACCGGCCGCGGTGGTTACGGGTCACGTTCTTGACCAGGATGGGGATCCCATGGCGGGCGTGGCCATGGAAGCCGAACAATACCGCTATGTGCAAGGCGTGAAGACGCTGGCCGCCAGCGGCCGCGCCATTTCCGACGATCGCGGCATCTACCGCATCTACGGACTGGCGCCCGGCCGGTATTTCGTGAAAGCGATGGGGAACAGCCTGAGAGGACGCATCGGCGTGGCAATTCGCGGAGGAGCGGCTCCCGGATTTGGGCGCTTTGGCCCACCCCAAGGGCCGGGCGGGCGCGGGGGTGGAAATGGCGACGCCGGTCCTGGGAGATTCGGCCAATCTGAGGAATCCCTCGCCTATCTCGAAACCTACTACCCCAACGCACGATCTGCGGCGGAAGCCGTCCCATTGCAGCTTACGCCCGGCGCGGAGATGAGCGGCATCGACTTTACCCTTGCCCCAAGCCAGGCCTATTCCATTTCGGGCATCGTCAGCGGCATGGACGAAACACCGGTTCCGGAGGGCGCGCAACGCCCGGTGATTTTTGTCGGCGCCCGGCCCGCCAGTCAGCCCGGTTTTGGAGACGCCGCGGGCCTTGCGCAGGTCAACCCGGGCACCGGCGCGTTCACGATTCGAAATCTCGCACCCGGCAATTACCAGGTGGTGGCCCGGTCAAATTCACGCCGCGGTGGAGCCGGCGGCAGTTCGGTTGGCTCCGCGCAGGTGACGCTGGGGAACGCCTCGATTGAGGGCGTTCACATTCAGGTCTATGAGGATGTCGCCGTGCCCGGCAAAGTGACACTGCCAACCGGCTACAGCTCCACTTCCCTCGCCCGCATGTCCATCACCCCCATTCGGCGGCTGAACCCGGTACGTTCCGCCGCACGCAGCGATGCCAACGGCGCCTTCACGATCACGCTGTCCCGCGCCGAGGAGCCGCGCTTTGTGTTTTCCAACCTCCCCGATGGCCTCTACGTCAAACGGGTTTTGCTTGGTGGGATCGACCTGATGGCGAGCGCTTCCCACACTCTATCGAGCGTCTCCGGAAGCATGACGGTGGAACTGGCGGCAGACGGAGCAAGTCTCAAGGGGGTGGCGAAGGATTCACGCGGCAATCCCGCGGCAAATACACGCATCACTCTCCTCCCCGCATCCTCATTCGGCGCTGGAGAGAGCTTGGCCGGAATCGTCTGGAGGAACAGCACCACGGCGCAGGAGGACGGCAGCTTCGAGTTCGCAGCCATCGCTCCCGGACGCTACCGGCTCTATGCGTTCGAGAATCTGGACGCCGACCCCTCGTTCGACCCGGATTTTCTCTCGAATTTCGGACAGCGTTGGAAGGAGATGGAGTTCTCCGCGAAGCAGAGCGCCACGGTCGAAATCATTCCCATACCTGCAAGCGAAACGGCCATGTACCTGGGCGAATCCGAGTAGTTTTTGTCCCGATGAACGCTGCCGGGGAATGGATAAAGAGGGGGCCACCGGGTTGTGGGACAATGGATGCTGGCTTTTCGCATGAGCAGCGCGCCCAGCAACCCCACGTCGAATCCGCCGGCTTCTCCGGATGCCAAGCCGCGGGACGAGGCATCGAACACGCCTGGGAGCCGCACCTGGCAGCGGGTCCAACTGGCCCGCCATCCCCGCCGCCCTCATGGGCTCGACTACATCGAGCGCCTTTTTGCCAACTTTGAGGAACTGCACGGGGACCGTGCATTCGGCGACGATGCCGCCATCATTGCGGGTTTGGCGGATTTCGGCGGCCTGCCCGTGGCCGTGGCCGCTCAGCAGAAGGGGCGCGACACGAAGCAGAAGCTGCATCGCAATTTTGGGATGCCCAAGCCCGAAGGCTATCGAAAGGCGCTGCGGGTGATGAAGTTGGCATCGAAGTTCCGATTGCCACTGATCAGCTTGATCGACACTCCCGGCGCCTATCCCGGCATCGATGCCGAGGAGCGCGGCCAGGCGGAAGCCATCGCGGTGAATCTTCGCGAGATGTCCCGGCTCTCCTGCCCCGTCATCACCGTCGTCATCGGCGAAGGCGGCAGTGGAGGCGCGCTGGCAATGGGCGTGGGCAATCACAACGCGATGCTTGAGAATGCGACTTACAGCGTCATTTCGCCGGAGAGTTGCGCGGCCATCATTTACCGGGACGCCAAGAAAGCGCAGCTTGCAGCCGAAGCGCTGAAGATGACGGCGCCGGAGTTGCTTTCGCTTCAGTTGATTGACGAGGTGGTTCTCGAACCCGGCGAAGGCGCGCATTCCGACTGGGATGCAGCCGCAGGCTTACTGCGGGACCATTTAACGAAGGTTATCAACGAGTTACGCGATTGGTCCGCCGAGCGGCTCATTCGCCATCGTCAGGAGAAATACCGGCGAATTGCGTCGTTTTACGAGGAATCCGGCGCATGAGCAAGCCGGTTCTGGTTGGGTTGATTCTTCTGGCCGTGGTGGCCGGGTTGATCATATGGAGCAGCACCGGGCTTCAGGAACACCGCGTGGAAGTCTGCGTCACCTATGAAGGGCGCACGGTATGCCGCACCGCCAGCGGCGCAACCCAGCAATCGGCGCTGCGCCAGGCCCAGGACAACGCCTGCGCTCTGCTCACGAGCGGCGTCACCGGAAGCATCACGTGCGGCCAGAAGGCGCCGGATCGCGTCACCTGGATGCAATAATTAGTATTATTCCCGCGCGGACGGCGGTAAATCTTGATGGAAGCAGTAATTCAAGCGGTCTTTCGTCGTCATCATTCTTTGGTGGGCACGAAGATCGTCGAGCTTGGGCGCCCTCCTACTGATAGAACCAGCCACCCGTGAATGCCTTGCGACAAGCCCCTATTCAGTTTTTGCGAACAACCAAACGCCGCGCTCGTAAGAGATCACAGGAGCACTGAATTTTGACCCGGAATTGGAAAATCATCCTCGGTGTTGTGGGTGTGGCCGTCGTCGGCGGGGCCGTCTATGGCGGCATCAAGTATCGGGAAGGAAAGGCGGAGAAGGTCCAAACCGCTAGGGTAGCGCGCCAGGATGTCGTATCCCTGGTGACGGCGACGGGCGAAATCCGGCCGCTGAACTACATCAATATCGGCGCCAACGCCCAGGGCCGCATTACGGAGATCCTGGTCCAGGAAGGCGACCGGGTGGCGAAGGGGCAGATTCTCGCGAAGCTCGAATCCGTGCAGCCTCAATCGCAGTTGGCTTCTCAGGAAGCAAACTATCGCATCGCGGAAGCGGATGCGGCGGGACAGGAAGCCGCTGTCCGGGCCGCCGCGGATGCCATGGAGAGCGCGGAAGCCGCCATCGCGCGGGCTCAGGCGCAGGCGGAACAGGCCCGATTGGATTTCGACCGCAAGAAGGAACTCTCGGACGCAAAGCTGATTGCCCGCCAGGAATTCGACGCAAGCAAGTCCGCCTATGAGGTTGCGTTGGCCTCCGTGAAAGAAGCCGAAGCCTCCTATGCCCGTTCGCAGGCACAGCAGCGCCAGGCTTCCGCGAGCTTAAACTCCGCCCAACGCCGGATTACGGCGGCAAAGGCGGAGGTCACTCGCGTCAAGGACCTGGTAGAACGCACGTACGCGATCTCTCCCCTCGCCGGCATGGTAACGAACCTGCCCGTAAAGGTGGGTGAAATCGTGGTGCCGGGTATCCAGAACTCCGCCGCGAGCCTGATCATGACGATCGCCGACATGTCCGTGATCACCGC
>JADYZL010000589.1 GCA_020853155.1 Bryobacterales bacterium | reverse complement strand
ATTGCGGCGCACGTTCCAGTGGAAGCATGGCGGCCTGATCCCGCCCGGCCAGTTCAATGCGCCAGGAAGCCGTTCTTAAGATGGGGGACCCTCGAATGACCGTGGCGAGACGGACGGTGGTCCGATCGATTTTGTGGAACGCGATCTCCCTCGCGTGGATATCCTGTGGAGGAACTGAGCAAGTGGCAAGAGACAAAATCGTTCTCTCGGATTGGGAAAAGACGATGCACGTGAAGTTCCCGGCCGGCACGGAAGCCCTGGGGATGATGCAACTCGATGAGCGGGATCGGATGGTCCGCCTCAAGGTGAAGATGCCCGCGGCGTCGTGGCCCGAGTTCCTCGCCAACGCTCCCATCGACGAGCGGGATCTCACGGACAAGCGGCGCTTCTTCCTGGGGCCGGACAAAGATTGGTGGGACCCGTCAAAGCCCCCTTCCGTGCCGACCGCGCAGGCACGCCTGGAGAATGGAAGCATCCTGAATATCGGCGTGGATCAGAGCAATGGCAAAGACGCTATCGTCTATCTGTTCTGGCATGAAACCTAATCCCGCATTTGCGCGCGCGGCCCATCGGGCGTAATGGGTTCCTCCCGCACGAGGGCGGCCGGTATCTCGCGCCCGTCCCCCAGCCAGGTGCGAACGAAAAACGGGGCAGCACCGCCAACTCCGGCAGGCTGCCCCGTTCTTGCGATCTGGAGGCCGGGCCTGAAGCCCCGCCCCGTTATGGTTCCGCTCGCGCCCTACGGTTCCACGCGCACATAGACGCCCGTGCGCGTGAACACGCCATCCAGCTCCGCGACAATCTCGTGATCGCCCAATGGCAGCGATGGCACGGTAACGTTGAACTGGTCGAGGCCCGCGCCCGAGAGCCCCGCGAAGCCGACCGTGGCGGGAACGCCGCCGATCGTGATCTTCAGCAGATCCCGGTCAACCAGCGGAGCCGCGCCTTGGAACAGGCGGGCAGGGTCCACGGGTGGGTTGGTCGCGCCAAACCCCGTGCCGAAGACCTGGATCACGTTGCCGGGCTTCGCCGGGCGCGAGACCGGCGCGGTGGTGATCAATCCCGCCGGGCCTACCGGGCTGCTATCGAGATGCAGCGCCGCCGCGTACTTGCCGTTCATCGGGCCGAACGTGAAGAACGCAGGCAGCACGGGCGTCAGATAGACCTTCGCCGCCTCGGAGAGCGTGCCGTTCACGCTCACTACCACTTCCGCTCCACCGAGCGGCACGCCCGCCTGCGGCAGCAGATTGATCTGGCCGGGGCTCACATAAGCGATTGCAGCCTTCTTTCCGCCGATCGTCACTTCCACGCCGTCGAGGTTCGTGGGAAGCAATCCGCCGTGGAAGTCGGAGGATCGCCAGGAGCGTGATGTCTTTGCCAGGTTCGATCCGAAGATACTGAGCCAGGTGTTCACCGCGGCGCCTTGCTCGAAGCTCGCCCCATTCACGATGCCGCCAGAACTGATATACGGGTTTCCCATGGGCGCGAGTTGCACCCGGTAGGCTACCGGTATTTCAAAGGTCTGGAACTGGTTCGACGGACTGGAAACCGTGATCGCCGTCTCGTAGAGACCTGGCAGGAAGTTCAAGTTGCGGAGAGATACGGTAATTGTCGTGCCCCCCGGTTCGGAAAGTGCCACGGCTTGCAGCCAGGTCGCCGAAGGAGGAATGCCGAGCGTTGCCGTGAGCAACTCCCCTGGACGGCCCAGTGTTACGATCTGCGCCGCGGGCAGTGCGTCCCCGCTGATGCGGGAGAAGTAAAGCGAGCGCGGGCTCACGGGCGCCACTTCGGGAGTGCCCGGCGGAGGCGTTACGCGGATTCGCGCGGGCAGTTCCACCACCGCGCTGTTCGAGGTCGAGCGGAGCCGGATGGTGCCGAGCAGGGTGCCCCGCGTGAGGCCCGTTGGGTTCGCCGTGAACAGGATCGTCCGTGGAGTTGTGCCCGTCGTCGTGCGCGCCCGCAGCCAAGGGGCGCCGCTTACTTCCACTTCAAAGTTCAGCGGATCGCCGGTGCTTCCGATGGCCAGGCCTTGCGAGACTTCCGTCGTGCTGCCTTCGGCCACCGTGAAGGTCACGATTCCGCTCGAAAGCGAGAACGTGGAACTCGGGGTTGGGTTGCCTCCCGCATCGGGGTTTGCCGCCTGGTTTACCGTGAAAATCGCGCTTCCAAGCCGGATCACGCCCTGCCGCGCCTGCGTGGTGGAGTTCGCCTGTACGGTGTAGCTAACGTTGCCGCTGCCGGTAAGCTGCGGTGGCGAAATAAGAATCCATGGTGCTCCCGAGACGGCCGCCCATGCCGTATCTTCCGGATTCACCGCTACCTGAACCGTCCCTGCGCCACCCTCCTTGGGAACGCTCACGTTGTTCGGGGTGAGGCTGAACGTGGCGGGTGCGCCGCCGGCCTGCACCACCGTGAGGGATTTGTCGAGTATCGAGACCGTCCCCGTACGTGGCGCGATGCCCGTGTTCGTGGCCACCGCGATTCCCAATGTACCGCTCCCCACATCCGGAGGCGTGATCACCGTGATCCAGGAGGCATTCGATTTCGCTTGCCAGCTCAGATTTGCCGGCTGCACAATCACGGTGATGTTGCGCTGCCCTCCCGTGGCGCCCATCGAGATTTGATCCGGCAGGAACTGAATCACCGCGAACAACGGCTCCTGGACCGCGTAGAAGGTCTTGGGTCCGATCGTCACCTGCGCCGTGCGAATCGCATTCGTGTCGTTCGCTCCCGCCTGAAGTTGCACCGCGCCGGCGCCGCTGCCCGCGCCGGTGGCGACGAGCCAGGCCGCGTTGGAACTGGACGTCCATGCCGTGCCATCTGGAGCGGATACATTGATCGTAATCGTGCCGCCGACGCCCGTAAACGTGCCGTTTCCCGGTGAGATCGCAAATTCGGATTGCGCCGCTGCCGGTAAGGCGAGAAAGAGAGCGAAGAATGTGGCGAGAAGCCAAAGGCGCGGCGAACGGGTCCGTTCCGGCTGGCGAGCCGCGGAATTTGTCGAGCCGGCCAGTTCATTTCTCATCATCATCGGTAACCACCTATTCCCGAAAGTTCCTGGAAGTGGGGAATGCTCACGGGAACCGAAGCTCCGCGCGGCAAAAAATACTGACAACACTATCCTATTTCACACCTTGACCGGATTGTGAACGACCTGAATGTAAAATTCAAGTCCACCCGGATTTGTTTTGGCGAAAAACGCAAGGGGCGGCCGTAAGAGCCGCCCCCTGCGTTCGAATCCGCCGTTCGATTCGGCTCGATTCCTCCACCTTACTGGCCAATGATGACGACAAGCCCAACCTGCGTCGTGAAGCCATCCACCGTCACTAGCAGGGGATGCTCTCCAACGGGCATGGCCGCCAGTTTGATGTTCATCTGGAAAAGCCCCGGGGCAACCAGACCCACAAACGTGATCTCGGCGTTCAGTCCGCCCACCGTCGCGCTTACCTTGTCGGGTTGCGCCAGCGGCAGCGCGCCCTTGATGAAGCGGCTGGGGTCCGCTGCCGGCGAAGTAGCGCCAAACCCCGTTCCATAGATGGCAATGGTTTCGAGCGCCTTGGCAGGGCGTGCACCGGGCAGCAAGCCCGCCGGAGCCACTGGCTTCGCGTCGCCGTGCTGAGCCGCCGGGTACTTGTTACCCTGCGACGCATACGTGAAGAACGCCGGGGCGCGGTCGGCAATCCAGAGGAAGCCCACCTCCGACGGTTGCCCATTCACACGTACTTCCACGGAAGTCCAGCCACGGTCGTCGATATCCGGTACGAGCGCGTTCACCTGCGTCGGGCTCGCGTAGGAAATTGCTGCGCGAACGCCGCCCACGAAGACTTCCGTCCCTCCCAGGCTTGTCGGCAGCAGCGCGCCATTCACCGTCGAAGGGTTCCAGCTTTGGGTGCTCGTCGCGAGCGCGCTCCCGAACACGCTGATCCAGGTATTCGGCGCGGCGCCAGCGGCGAACGTGGCGCCGTTCGAGAGTCCGCCCGAGGAGATGCGCGGCCCGGTTCCCCCTGCCAGGTTCACCACATAGCGGACGGGAATGTCGAAGGTCTTGAACTGGAAGCTATTGCTTTCCACCGTAATCGCGGAGTCGTAGATGCCCGGTGACAAATTGACGTTGCGGATGGAGGCGTTGATGTAGGTGCCCGTCTCATCGGAGTTGAGGGCCACATTCAGCCATGCATTCGATTGAATCGAGAGGTTCGCCCCAATCGGAGATCCCGGCCCGCTCAACCGCACGCGCTGCGCGCCAGGCGCCGCGCCGCCGAATACTCTGCTGAAGTAAAGGCTCTTCGGCACCGCCGGCAGCACCGGCATCGCGCCCGGCGGGTTGACGGCCAGCGTTGCGGGCACCGTGATGGCGGTCCCGCCCGTGGGCGTGATCACAATGTTCGCCCTGTACGTGCCACTCGTCAAGTTGCTGGGGTTCGCGGAAAACGAAATGGATGCCGGCGTGGTTCCGGAGGCGGCGCTCGCCGTCAGCCAATTGCCGCCCGAAAGAGAGTTGATCTGGATCGAGAAGTTCAGCGGATCGCCGGAACTCGCCACCTGCAGCGTGCGCGAGAGATTCGAGCTTCCGCCCTGGTTTTGCACAAACGTCAGCGACGTTGGCGTTGCGGAGAGCGTAGCGGCCGGCGGCTCCGGTTCATCGTCCGCGCCCGCCTGGGTCACGGTGAACGTTTGTCCGGCGATGGTTACCGTGCCGGTCCGCGGGTCATTGGACGCATTCGCGGCCACCGTGTAGTTCACACCTGCGTTCCCGGTGTAGTTCGGGCCGTTGGTTACGCTAATCCATGCATCGTTGGAGGCCGCCGTCCAGGCGGGGTTCCCGGCGGAAGCCGTCACGCCCACGGTGCCTGTCTTGCCCGCCGCGGGAGCCGCGGTTGACGTCGGGTTCAACGTGAACGTCGCCTCCACGGAGGTCTGAATCACGCGCACCTTCTGGTTCAGCACGAAGACATCCGCCGTCCGCTGCGAACCCGTCGTGTTCGAAAGCACCCGGATCTTCAGCGTGCCGTCCCCATTCATCGGAGCGGAGAGAATCTGGATCCAGCTTGCCGGAGTCACCCCCACCCAGGGCGCGCCCGCCGGATTGGTCACCACGGAAATGTCGCGCGTTCCGCCGAACCCATCGATCTCAATGGTCGAAGGGTTCACGGTCGCGGTCAGCTCAGGCGGTTCCTGAATGAACTCGAAAATCACGTATTGCAGGATTACCCCGTTGGGCCCCAACAGGTTCGCCCGGAAGCGGTTCGTCCGCGGGAACGGGGATGTGTTCTCGGTATAGTTGAACGTCACCTGAACCGTGCCCTGGAAGAAGAAATCCGGGTTAATGACGGGGTTGGGGTGTGTAATCGTGATCCACGAATAGGGGTTGGGCGTATCCGCGCTCCCCTCCACGATCATCTGCCATTCCGGCCCCACTGCCGGGCTCGTGCTCACCGTGAAGGCGGCCGTGCCGGCGTGGTAATCCACCGTCCGGTTCATCGGGGCGCTGATCTGCGCGCTCGAAAGCCCGGCGAAACACAGAGCCAGAATGGCCAGAAGCAGATGCCGGATTCGGGTGACCGGGCGAGTAGCCGGGGAGGAGACAGAGTGCGCGCCAGCCGCATGCGGCCGCGTGCCAAAAGCAAGAGAAGTGTCGGAAAACGGATGGCGGGTCACGATCACCTACT
>JADYZL010000588.1 GCA_020853155.1 Bryobacterales bacterium | reverse complement strand
TGGTGTTGAATTATGTAATCAACCCGCAGGGAAACGCGGGGCTCCTGTTTAGCGGCGCGCTGCTCGTCACCGCCGCGATCGTCTTCTGCTCGCTCGCCTACCGGGAACTGGCGCGGCAGAAATCGCTCGAAGCCATTGCCTCCGGGCAGACCCGCTCCACCAAAGTGGGCACGGGAACCAAGGGCCTGTTGGTCAGCGTGATCGCCGGGCTGTTGATGGGGTTTTTCTACCCGCTGGTCGAATTAGCCAAGGCGGGCGAGACGGGCATCGGACCCTACACCGTCGCGTTTCTTTTCGGGCTCGGCGTTCTGGGCTCCACGTTCATTTTCAACGTCTACTTCATGAACCTGCCGATCGAGGGAGAACCGATCGGCCTCAAGGCGTACTTCACCGCCCCGAAGGTTTACCACATCTGGGCGATTCTCGGCGGGGTCGTTTGGGCCATCGGCGGCGCGGCCAACTTCGTGGCGTCGAGCGCTCCGCAGGAAGTGCAGGTGGGCCCGGCAGTCAGCTACGCCGTGGGGCAGGGAGCCACCATGATTAGCGCATTTTGGGGCGTCGTCGTGTGGAAAGAATTCGCGGGAGCGCCTGGCCGTGCCAAGATCCTCCTGGCCCTGATGTTCGCCCTCTTCCTGGGCGGTTTGGCGCTCGTGAGTATCGCCCCGCTCTACGCGGCATCCGCGGCCGCCGCCGGCTAGAGAGCGGCTGCCGGGGGCAACTCCACCAACGGAAATGGCAGCGCGGCAACGAGCGCGGCCAGTCCCTCGGGGTTCGCCATGCGTCCGCTGATCATCGCCGCCGTGCCGCCTCCCTTCGCGCCCAGGCGAGCACCGGCTTCCTGAAGCCAGGCCTTGGCGTCAAACCCGGCCTCTGGGCTGGCGCACAACAGAAACGCTCCCGTCGCGAGAGCCACGGTCAGCAGGATGGTGCGATTTGGCTCTGCGCCCGCTCGTTCGCAAAAGCCCTGGGCAAACGCCCGCTCGGCATCCGCGATGGCATCCGGGACCCTGCGCGCCGCACAACACAACGCAATGCCTGCCTCTCCCAATGCCCGCCGCGCATCGGCCCCCGCACGCTTTGATTCTTGTGTTTCAAGCGCTCGCAGCCGCTTCGAAAGCGCCGCCAATTCGTCGCGCTGCGCCGCGGCCAGTTCCGCAATGTGGTCCGGGCTCGATTGGAATACCGCTGCCGCTTCCCGCAGCCAGCCGCTCTTGCGCCGCGCGAGATGCACGGCCCGCATGCCGCAGGCGAATTCGAGGCGTATATTCTTCCGGATCTTCTCCGCGCGCCCGATCGTCAGCGAACCGATCTCCCCCGTCGTCCGAACGTGGGCGCCCCCGCACGCGCTATGGTCGAGGTCCGCGATCGAGACGACGCGCAATGGCCCAGGGCGCTCGGTCGCCTTGCGCAAGTGTAGGCCCTTCGCCGATGCGTGCGTAGCGATGCGAACCGGAAGATTCTCCTGGATCCGGCGGTTTACCTCCCGCTCCAACCGCTCGATGGAAGCTTCCCCCATCTTCTCCGCGCCGAGTTCAACGGTGGCGCTCTCCGCGCTCATGTGGACACTCTCCGTCTTCCACCCGTAGAGGTCTTCCGCGATCGCCGAGAGCAGATGCTGGCCGGTGTGATGCTGCATGAGATCGAAGCGGCGCTCCCAATCGATCGCCCCTTGCACGGTGGCGCCCGGCGAAACGGCCTTTGCCGGAATCCGGTTACCGGGCGGCGCTGCAAGAAAGTGAAGCACGCAATCTTCGTGCTCCGTCACGCGCTCCACCGCCACGCCCTCGATCGTGCCGAGGTCGTGCGCCTGCCCGCCGGATTCCGGATAGAAGGCGCTCCGGTCAAGCTCTACCGCGCCATCGCCGCCCACGGAGAGAACCGTCGCCGTAAACTCGCGCAGGTAGCAATCTTGGTAATACAGGCGTTCGGTATGCATGTTCGTCAATCGCAGCGGCTGCCGGAAGCTCTCTGATATTCCCCGAGCACATCGTCCGCGGCGCCATCCGCCATCACGCGTCCACCCTCCAGGAGAATCGCGCGGCGGCAGAATTCCGTAACATCGCGCGGCGCATGGCTCACGAATAGAAACGTGCAGCCCGCATCCCGCAGGGCAAAAATGCGCTCCCGGCAGCGGGCCTGAAACCGGGCGTCCCCAACGGCGAGAACCTCATCCACCATTAGGATATCGGGCCGCGAGTGAACGGCGATCGAGAAGGCAAGGCGCATCGTCATGCCCTGCGAATAGGTGCGGATGGGCTCGTCGATGAAGTCGGCAAGTTCGGCGAACTCGATGATCGCGGGTTCGGCATCGAGCGTTTCGCGCCGCGAGAATCCGACGAGTGCGGCGTTCAGATGCAGGTTTTCGCGCCCCGTGAGGTCGGGGTGAAAGCCCGTGCCCAATTCGAGCAGCGCCCCCACGGTTCCGCGCACCGTCACCTTGCCCTGCTCGGGCTGGCAAAGCCCGGCCACCAGGCTTAGCAGCGTGCTCTTGCCCGCGCCGTTCCGGCCGATCACGGCCAGGCTTTCCCCGCGGCTGAGCGAGAAGGAAACGTCCCGCAATGCATAGAACGGCTCGGCGTCGCCGCTGCCGAAAACTCTCCCCGCGAAGTGGCGCAGAAGCGATTGGCCTCCATGCCGCTGGAATCGCTTCGATACGCCCTCAAAGGCGATCAGCGCCTCGGCTCCATCCTTGCGCGCGGCGTTGACGGGAACGGCCTTTCCGCTAGAGATACTCATAGAACCTCCGTTCCAGCACACGGAAGACAAAGAGTCCCGCCAGCAAACTCGCGGCCGAAACCAGCGCCAGCTTCCAGAGCAGACTCGCCGCGGGGCTGGTGTCGTACATCAGAATCTGGCGCAGAGCCAGCACCAGCGCCGCCACGGGATTGAACTGGTAAATCTCTCGGAACTCATCGGGGATGGAACTGAACGGATAGAAAATCGGCACCAGCCAAAAGAGCACCAGATTGGCCGACTCCACCACGTATTTCACGTCGCGCAAAAAGATGTTCAGCGCCGCCGTGATCAGCGAGACCCCGCACGCAAACAGGATGGTCAGCAGCCAGATCACGGGCAGCCAGAACCAGTGGACGTTGGGACGGTAGCCGAAGGCGAACACGAAGGCGAGCAGCAGGCCGAACTGGATGCCGAGGTGGAGCGCATTGCCGACGACGGTGGAGAACGGGATGAGCACCCTCGGAATCGCTACCCGCTTAATCAGGCGCGCGTTATCGACGATGGATGTGGTGGCCGTCAGCCAGGAAAGCGTAAAGAAATTGAACGGTACAATGCCACACAGCACGAACACGGGGAAATTCGGAATATCGGCAGCGCGATAGATCCGTGTAAACACGAACGTGAGCAGCGCCATCATCACGAGCGGGTTAAGCAGGCTCCAGAACATCCCGAGTGACATGTTGCGGTAACGGACGCGAAAATCCTTCAGCACCAGTTGCCAGAAGAGATTAGGCGCGTTTCTCCAGGGGTTGGGCATGCGGCTCCCGCCATTGCG
>JADYZL010000587.1 GCA_020853155.1 Bryobacterales bacterium | reverse complement strand
GTCGCAGTAGGAATTGGGCAGTGCAATCGCCAAAGCCGGTGAATTCGCCAGCCTCCACGGGCCGTGCGCGCTGCCTGACGTTTGACCGGCCAAGTCGTCGCGCACGCCCCGCTTCCTCAGTTCCGCAAATCGCCGGCGGCCTCGCTTCCACTGCCGCCAGATCGCCGACCGGAGTCGGCGCCTGACCCACTTGTCCAGTTCCTCCAGCACCGAGGGTGTTTCGCGCTTCCCAAAATAGCCGCGCCATCCCCGCAAATAGCGGCTCAGATCCTCAGCCATTCCTTCCATGCTCATCCCGCGCGCCCTCCGCGTCAGCTCCCGTACTCGGTCCTTGAATCGTGACATCGCCTTCGGCGCAATACGCCGTTTCGGGTTCTTCGCCGATGTGAAGGTGAATCCCAGGAATTTTCGCTGCCATGGGCGCGCCGCCGCACTCGTCGTATCGTTTCCCTTGAGTTTCAGCTTCGTCGTGATGAATCGCGTCACGCTCGCCATCACTCGTGTTCCGGAACGCCGGCTTCGAACGTAGATATTTCAATCGTCCGCATACCGCGCCGGCGTAATCGACGAATAGCTACTCGCCGGGGTTGTGCTGCTGGCGGAGTGTCAGTTTCTGAGCCCCGCGCCATGCGCGGTACAGATCGCAGAAACGGGAATGCCGGTAGCCATCGGGCTGGGCCTGTTTGTACTCGCGCCAGATCAGTTCCAGCGTGAGGTCCTTATGGGTCTCCAGCTCCTTGCGGATGGCCGGGAAGTCGGGCGCGGGGCGGCTCCGACGGCTCGGCGGGGCGGGTCGTTTGCCGAACAGGAGTTGATCCAGTTGGCGGTCAGTCAGGTCTTCCGGCAGCGGCCACCGAATCTGTGCGGCCTCGGCCAGCTTGAGATCTTTGTGGACGGTGCTTTGGACGATTGAGCAACTGCGGGCAATCTGGTGCTTGGCCAGCCCCAGGGCGCTCAGTCGCAGGACCTCGCGGATCTTGCGCATGGACAGAACCTTTTCCGGCAAGCTGATTCTCCTTCTGTTTCAAACAGAATCAGACTGCCTTGTTTGATGTCCAGAGCCTCCCGGATTCCGAGGGGATCGGCAATCTGCCAGGGTCCGATGCGTGCACCATGGATAAGTCGGGCGGGTGGGACAGTGAGGATTCGGTGCTGGATCTGTCCAAGTGACGGTGGAGGCTCTCATTAGACGGTGGGTGCCCTTTTGCCCCCATTCGTCCTATTTTGTCTGAATAGGACGATTAGCGCGGCGCTCCTCGTCGCCCTGACTAACGGGCCTTCAACAGCCCTCGAACCCGCTCGGAATACTGCCTTCCAGTCCCGACGCGTCCGCCACTCTGCAACTCCAACTCGAACACCCCGCCGGCAATCGGACTGGCCGCCACCACCCTTGCCAGATTGACGATCCGGCAGCGGTGCACGCGGACAAACTCCTTGGGATCGAGCATCTGTTCGAGAGCACTGAGATTCTCTCCGAATATATGGTCTTTCGTCCGGCAGTGAAGCAAGGAGTAGTTGTTTGCCGATTCAATCCAGTCAATCGATTCCACGGGGACGAACTCGAATCGATCCGGATTGCGAACGACCAGTCGTTGCACGAATCGGCTCCCGCGTGCTTCCAGCAGCCCTTCCAAGTGCCGCACAAGCTCCGTCGGCTTCGTCAGCCGCTCCCGAACCCGGTCGATACTCTCCCTGAGCCTCACGTCATCGAAAGGCTTAAGGAGATAGTCCACCGCGTTCACGTCGAATGCCCGGATCGCGTACGTGTCGTATGCCGTCACAAACACCACGGCTGGCATGTCTTGTGGACCGATCTCCCGAATCACGTCAAATCCGGTACCGTCCGGCATCTGCACATCGAGCAAAACCAGATCGAACTTCTGGGAACGGATGGCTGCAACGGCTTCCGCAACACACCCACATTCGCCTGCTACTTCAATTGATTCAAATCCTGCCACATCATCCCGGATCCCGGAACGAATCCTAGGCTCATCATCCACGATCAGCAGTTGAAGCGTCTGATTCATCTGATCTTCATCCCGTAGCTCAACGTCTTACCGTCAGCACTGATCGAACTCGCCACCCCCCGCAGGACAACCGCGGTCATATCGTCTTGCTGGACTCCAGAACTGAACCTTCGGACGGTTGCGAAAACTTCGGCGATGATCGCTTCAGGCGTGGCTGTCCGCACGGATGCAACCACCTCCAAGAGCCTCGAATCCCCAAACTCCTCTCCGATTGCCGATTCCGCCTCAGTAAGCCCGTCGCTGAATAGGAACATCATGTCCCCACAAGACATCTCCACCGAAGCTTCATCGCCATGCCATGCAGGGAACGCACCTAAGACTGTCGCGGAAGGCTGAAGGCGGGCGATTCCTCCCTCCTTGGTCTTTAACAGAAACGGCGGTAAGTGCCCGCAATTGACGTACCGTAGCCGGCGCGTCGAGCTGTCGTACTCTCCGAAGAACGCGGTGACAAAAGTCTCGGATGGCGTGGATTCATACAGTAACCGGTTGATGGATCGAAGCAGCGCCACCGGATCGCGGGCGCCGCTCTCAGCGTGGGTCCGGAATGAACCGTGGAGGTTTGCCATCAGCAGGGCAGCCGGTACACCCTTTCCAGCGACATCGGCGAGGACAATCCCCATGCGGCCGTCGCCGAACGGAATGAAATCGTAGTAGTCTCCGCTAACGTTTCGTGCCGGTGCACAGCGTCCGCAATACTCGATTCCCGCTATGGGGTGGATTTCCCGGGGAAACAGCCTCTCCTGCACCTTACGGGCGATCTCCAACTCCGAGTGCGTACGGCGTGCCTCCTCGGTCTGTTTGCCGACGGTCGCTAGCAGGTGGCTATTCGTTTCAACTAAGGCCTCCAGTTGGCGCGCCGACTGCGCTGGCTTGGAAAGCCGATCCCGAACCCGGTCGATGCTTTCCCGCAGCCTTTGCTCATCGAAAGGCTTCAGTAAGTAGTCGACAGCATTCACCTCGAACGCCTGGAGGGCGAATTTGTCGTAAGCAGTTACAAAAACGACGGTCGGCATCCGGTGTGGACCAACCTGCCGAATGACGTCGAACCCAGTGCCGTCGGGCATTTGCACATCGAGCAATACTATGTCGAATCGGCTGGAACGGATGGCTGAGACTGCCTCCTCCACGCATCCGCACTCGCCGGCGACAAGGACATCTGGCACCTCGGCGAGGTCTGCGCGTATTCCTGCCCGGATCAACGGTTCGTCATCAACGATTAGCAGTCGCAGACTGTGCATCGGGAGTAGGATCCTCCTCGGAATCCTCGAAGCGCAACGGGATAGCGATCCGCACTTCAGTGCCACCGTCCGGCGGCTGCCTCATTGAGAATGTTTGGCGATCTGGGTACATCGTGGCCAGCCGTTCGCGCGTAGATCCAACCCCTACGCCGATCTTGATCTTCGAAAGATCCCCATCCGGCAAGCCAATCCCGTTATCCTTCACCAAAAGTTCCAGTTCGCTGGCATTTCGAGAGGCGGTCACGGCAATTACCCCACCCGTACGCACTCCACCCAGCCCGTGGATCACCGCGTTTTCGATGATCGGCTGTAGGATGAAACACGGAACCATCGCCGACTGCACCTCGGGAGCAAGGCTAAACTTCACCTCCAGACGATCACCAAACCGCATTTGCTCCAACGCCACATAGGCCCGCGTGAGGTCGATCTCCTGCAAGAGAGTGTGCTCCGGTTCGGAATCGTTTCGGAGCACGGCGCGGAGCAGATCTCCCAGACGGGTAAGCATCCGGCTCGCGGTCTGGGGGTCCTGTTTTGTCATCACCGAGATGTTCTGGAGGCTATTGAAGAGGAAATGAGGATTCAGCCGGGCCCGAAGAACGTCGAGTTGTGCCTGCTTCAATCCGGCTTCAAGCTGCGATTTTTCAAGGGCAAGACGAGCTGTGCTCTGTTCCTGCTCCCTCAATCGGTTCAGCGTCCGGATGAAGTAACCGCCCGCGATACTGCACCAGAAAGTGATCTCGGCAAAAGGAAAGTGCTTCATCCAGGACGGGTTGGTCCGAAACGGCATGTCTGGTTGCACCAGGGCAAAGCCCTTGTAGAAGAGCCATAGCATCAACGGAGACGCCAGGAGACAAATTGGAATGCTGAGCGCAATGAGGATCGCTGAATTCCGCAGCCAGTTTCCGGTACCCAGTGGAAAGCGCTTCTCAATGCGGAAGGCCAACGGCGTCAGCAAGGTCCAAGGAAGGTAGGTCGCAGAGAATGCGACCGTCATAGCAAGTTGCTCAATCTCTGTGCCGGGCGTACGTTCAAACTGAAACCTCAGTGAGGTGAGGATTCCGACAGCGGTCCATACGAGGAATACCTTCCCGGGTCCGGGGTATTGGAGAACCCCTGTTCCCGTGGACTCACCGCGGAACGACTTTGGTTCGGGCGAATGCATTCGAATCGCAAATCTCCTCACTGTCATTCTCCCACCACGCACAGAACGGTGGCAGGAACTTCATGCCGCTGGTGATGAGTTCGACCGTCATACAAGCGATTCCCGGACTACACCACTGACAGGGTGTTCCAACGGTTGGCCCAAAGCAGGATTAGCCTGTCTTCGGCAATTCGCACTCATCCACGCAATGAAACCACGCATCAATTGCTTCCCTGCATCGACTCGAAGTCCACCGTCAGCCCTGTGAGATTCTCGCGCATCGAACGGTTGCGAATCTCCGTGGCTTTGCTCGAAAGCTTGCGGGCCTCCGATCCCCTTCCGCATGCCCGCAGCAATTCGGCATAGCCTGCCAGTATCGCTGCGTACACCGGGTGAGCGTCCCCGAGTTCGGCCTGTGCAACACCAATTGCCCTGCGGTAGAGTGCGTCCGCGGAATTGTAGTCGCCCATCTTCGCAGTCGTTCGCGCGAACTCGCCCAGGCCGCTGGCATGCGCCGCGGGTGAGGGATTCGGAATCGCTTGCCAGAACGCCGAGGCTTCTCCATACAACGCAAGGGCCTCGTCCATTCTCCCGTTGCGCTCGCGAAGGCTGGCCAGATCGGAGAGTGCGACAACGCGAACCTCGCTTGCGCCCATCGATGGCGTACCGCTGCAAAGCTCCAGCGCTTCCCGCAAAGTGGCTTCTGCAGCGCGGTACTCGCCTCGCCGCGCTCGAAGAAGTCCGGCGTTCACCAGCAGAACCGCCAGATCCGGATCGCTCCCATGCCGGGAATCCCTGGCAACACGCGCAATCGCACTCTCCGCTTTCGCGTACTGACCTGTCTGGATGTACAGGCCCGATAGATAAGCTATCACGCGAACGAGATAGCGATCGTCGTCGACGGCGCCGGGACGTGCGAGTTCGGCGATTGCTTGCAGACAGTCCTTTTGCGCTTGCAGCAGTTGTCCTTGCCGGTCGTGTACACGTCCGAGATTAAGCAACACGACTCCCACTCTCACCCAGTCACTCTCTTCGTATGCCTCGTCCAGGGCATCGATATACTGGGCCTCGGCCTGGGCCAGTTTCCCTTGATCGACCAAGGTGTTCGCATACACAACCCGCTCCACCCACCCTCGCAACGGCTCAGAGGCACCGGCATTTCCGGAAACGGCCAGGCAGACGAGGACGAGCCTTGCCAGCGAGTGGCAGGCCGATCTCCAGGAATACGGGCGGCGTTGCCACACAGCGGCC
Organism: Bryobacterales bacterium; assembly: GCA_020853155.1. GTDB lineage: Bacteria > Acidobacteriota > Terriglobia > Bryobacterales > Bryobacteraceae > JACTMJ01. The sequence goes on along the minus strand of JADYZL010000587.1, from coordinate 1,433 downwards.
TTTGCCGACTCCCTCGCGGATATCGCCGTGAGCGCCTCACGCGTGAAAGCTCGTGAAGGGGGGCCGCCTGTTGGCGGGAGGTTGGAATGTGGTCGCACCAAGCCATACGTATCTGGTTCGATCATCGCGGCCTCCAGCGGGGGAGTCACTTCAATTGTGGTGAGCGGTATGCCTCGAATGGCGAAAGGCATTGCGAGGGGCAGGGCATCTCTTCGACGTGGTCGTATGCGCCTCGGCCCATTCAACCGGACCGTAGAGATTCCGGGCCCAATATTGGCGAAGCGTCTGGTATCTCCAGGGCGGCCAGAGGGTGGCGACCTCCATATCGGAGAGGCAACTGTGGGTCGCTCCGAAACTGATAATGTCGCGGCAGCGCGTCTCGAACCAATTGCGTAAGGAACACTGCCAATCAAAAGCGGCCCAGTTCCTCGTGGGTTGTGGTGCCGAAAGGCAAGGTGCGTTCGGCTCTCAAAGAACTGAGCATTCCAGTTGCTGGCCGGTGTCTTGCCGGCGCTACCGTAGGCCAACTCGCATGCGCGCTTCCCAGCATCCCCGTGCAACCGCGAATCCGGTTCGCCAACGGCACCACCGCATCTGCAAGCCGGCCCACCGGCAAAGGAATCGATCTAGGGTTGGCATTCTCCGACGGCCTCCTTGTTGGGTCCCCTTCCAAGCTCCACAACGCACACGCCGGGCGCCGTTGCTTCGAATGTCCCGAAGAGCTCTTCTATGACGACCAGTATGCCCGCAAGGCACGGCGAACTCTTCCCGACTTTGGCGAACATTCTACCCCAGCTGGTGAACGGTCCCCCATGCCCGCCCAACGTCAGCCCAGCCGACGTGCATTTCCCGTGCTTGAACGTCCCCGCTTCCCTTGGGTTCCTTACTAATCACCGCGTAGCGAACTCGCATATCTTCGGTCTCCGGGAGTGCCCGACCGGGCCAAGAGCGATAGATGAGACGAGACGGCGGGGCGCGTTACGGCCTAAATGTGAGAGGCGGACATGTCCCTATGAGTTCAACGAACCCCAGGGGAGGCGTTGCTCGTGGCATCGGTTGATCGGAGGCTGAGCGTATCCCGCATCGGGGTTTGGCCAAACAGGTGCTTGTATTCCCGCGTGAATTGGCTGGCACTTTCGTAGCCTACCTCGAAGGCTGCGCTGGCGACATCCAGGCCCTGGAGCAACATCCGCGCGCGCGCTTCCTCAAATTCGGGGACAAATTCGGTGACAGGCTACGAGCCTGTCGGAATGAAGCCAACCGGACATCTCCAGCCGCGCCAGTCCATCGTTCGGGGGCGATGGCGATGCCCGCCATTTTCTTGGATTTGGCTGCCCATGCGCCCAGGCCATCGCGGGTGGAGCCCACAGGGCGATTTCCGGGATGATTTTCGTCCGATTTTTCGCTCGCCGGGGCTTGTGGGCTTTCCGTTC
>JADYZL010000586.1 GCA_020853155.1 Bryobacterales bacterium | reverse complement strand
GCCAGACTGCGGCGCGAGAAGCTCATCACCAGGCTCGCCAGAAGTTCATTCTCGCGGTGCAGCGCCCGAACGATCTCGCCGAGGCGCCGTTCATCCCGCGTATGCAGAATTCCCGTCCAACGCTTCCGGCCGGCGAAGTGCGCGTTCTCGATCGACTCCCGAAGTAGTTCCGCGCCCATCTCGCGCGCCTGGTCTCGTGCGATTCCTGCCGCCATGAACGCGGATTGCGTCGCTTCGAGCAGGGGCAGGCAGAATTCTTCGGCGAGAAAGATGCCGGCATCCACCATCACCCTCGCCTCCCGGCGAGCCACCACGAGGCGGCTGATCGGTACATCCAGAAGGTTCTGGCAAAATCGTCGGAAGCGGAGGGAACCTTCCACCAGATATGCCTTCTTCCGCCGGGTGGGAAAGACGCTTAGACAGCCCAGGTCCGTTACCATTGACGGCAGATCCGGCGGCAACTCCGCGAGAGAAGAATGCTCCACCAGAACCACGGTGTCCACATCATGAAGGACGCAATGCCGCCGCGCCAATTCGAGCAGCGTTGCCGTCTCCTCCGGTTGGGCGCAGACGAAGAGCGTCTCGCAACCTCGCATTTCCTCGATCGAGAGTACAGTGTGTCCGGCGCCGAGCGCAGTCACCACGCGCGGCGTGGCTCGGTTCAACGGCGAAAAGACCGGCCCCAGCCATCCGTTCAGCGCAGGCAAATTCGCCAGAAACGTGCGGCTTACCACTCCGGTTCCTAAAAAACCGGCGGCGTGATTATGCTTGCACTTAACCATGTTGAACTAAGTTACTCCGCCTCCCCCACCACGCCACAAGAAAAAACAGTACCAAACCGAGGGTGGGCAGGGAAGCCACGTGCGGATTCGTACTACGCGAGTGCCCTAGCCCGTCAGCATCTTCTGCCGCAGGTCCTTGATCCGGTCTCGCAACTGCGCCGCCTTCTCAAATTCAAATTCGCGCGCAGCCGCACGCATCTGCTCTTCAAGCGCCACCACAAGCGCGCCTATCTCCTCCGCGGAAGCAGGCTGGTCTTCCACCTCGGGTTCGCCCAAGGTCAGATCGACATAATCCCCCTCGGCAATCTGCACCAGCAACATGTCGACCGGCTTGATGATGGTTTGAGGCACGATTCCGTGCTCTTCGTTGTATGCCGCCTGCGTGGCGCGGCGCCGGGTGGTCTCCTCAATCGCGTTACGCATACTATCAGTCATCACGTCCGCGTACAACACGGCCAATCCATTTACGTTGCGCGCGGCCCGGCCCATGGTCTGGATCAGCGAGCCTTGGGAGCGCAAAAACCCTTCCTTATCGGCATCGAGGATCGCCACGAGCGAAACTTCCGGCAAGTCCAAACCTTCCCGCAGCAGGTTCACGCCGATGAGGGCGTCGAACTCGCCTTTCCGGAGGCCGCGCAGGATCTTCACGCGGTCAAGCGTGCTCACCTCCGAATGCAAATACTGGCACTTTACACCCACTTCGCCGTAGTACTCCGCCAGATCCTCGGCCATCTTCTTGGTGAGCGTGGTCACGAGCACACGCTCATTACGCTCCGCGCGTAGGCGGATCTCGTGAAGCAGGTTGTCCACCTGTCCTTTGATGGGCCGCACCTCCACCTGGGGGTCCAGCAGGCCAGTTGGCCGGATGATCTGTTCGACAAACTCGCCATGCGTCTTCTCCAACTCGTACGGGCCCGGCGTCGCGGAGACGTAGAGCAATTGGTGCGTTCTCGCTTCGAACTCCTCAAACTGAAGCGGCCGGTTGTCGAGCGCGCTGGGCAGGCGGAAGCCGTGCGCGACCAAATTCTCTTTGCGCGAACGGTCTCCGTGATACATGCCGCGCAGTTGGGGCACAGTCTGGTGGCTTTCATCGATGAACAGGAGGGCGTCGTGCGGGAGATAATCGAGCAGTGTGGGTGGTGGTTCACCCGGCTGGCGCCCGCTAAAGTGCCGCGAGTAGTTCTCGATGCCGTGGCAATAGCCGATCTCGCGCATCATTTCGAGATCGAATTTCGTCCGCTGCCAGAGCCGCTGGGCTTCGATGGGCTTTCCCAGATGCTCGAGTTCCGCATGACGCACGCGCAGTTCCCTATCGATCGAGGCCATTGCCATCTGCCGTGTGGGGACACTCATTACATAGTGAGATTTCGGGTAGACGGGTAGGCGTTCGAAGGTCTCCTGGACGGTACCGAGCAGGGGATCCACTTTGGAGAGGGATTCCACCTCGTCTCCCCACAGTTCAATCCGGATGGCCGAATCGTCATAGGTGGGAAACACCTCGATCACATCGCCACGCACACGAAACGTACCCCTGCGGAAATCCGCATCATTGCGCTCGTAGAGGATCTCCACCAGCTTGGCGAGGATCTCTTTTCGCGAAATGCGCTGGCCTTTTTCGAGCATCAGCAGCATGCCGTAATAGGCTTCGGGCGAACCCAGACCGTAGATGCAACTGACGCTCGCCACGATCACGCAATCCCGCCGCTCGAAGAGGGACCGCGTGGCTGAAAGACGCAGCTTATCGAGTTCCTGATTAATGGTCGCTTCTTTCTCGATATAGGTGTCAGTGGGGGCAATATAGGCTTCCGGTTGATAATAGTCATAATAGCTGACGAAATACTCAACGGCATTCTCCGGAAAGAACGTGCGGAACTCCTGGTAGAGTTGCGCGGCCAGAGTTTTATTGTGAGCGAGGATGAGCGTGGGGCGCGCCAGTTTCTCGATAATCTTCGCCATCGTGAAGGTCTTGCCGGAGCCCGTCACGCCGAGCAGGACCTGGTGCTTTTCACCCTCCTGAATGCCGCGCGCGAGTTCGGCGATCGCCGGGCCTTGATCGCCACGCGGTTCGTAATCAATTCCTAATCGAAAGGCCATTCCTCCAGGATAACGAGGAACTCCGGGCCGAGGCGAATTCGCGATAGAGCGGGGCGATCACGCGATAGGGCAGCGCGGCGGAACACTGCGGAGTGCACCATGCGCGATGGACTGTCAGCTTGCAGCCTGCCGGTCGTGGGTCTTGGGAACGAGGACAATTCCCACCGTGAAATTCAGATAGGGTGGAGCCCACGGGAAGGGAATCCCTTGAACGGATTCGACATCGAAAGACTTTTGCAGCGTCTTGATGAGATGGCGGTAATTAAACCCTCGATGCTCATCCCGGACGATCCGCTCCGTCCGGCCGAGCGTGGCGTTCCAGATATCCGCCCAACTGAAGGAAGACCCGCCGAGAAGAGACTTCTTCACGATCTGCTTGGCGAAGCAGACAGGACCTATCTCATTTGGCGACGTGACGAGCAGATAGCCATTCGTGATCTCGCGTAGACGGGCGATATAGCCCTCGAGCACGTCATCCGGCAGGTGCTCCAGCGTCTCCATGACGATCGCCACATCGAAGCGCTCGGCTGTGGGGACTTCCTCGGGCTTCTGGCATTTCCGAAATTCGGCTCCGGGGAATTCCGCCCACTTGGTCTTGGCCAGATCGAGCCCACCCTCCCAATTCGCGTCGAGGCCAAGGTAACGCCGGGGCGCGGGGGTGATGAAATTCAAAACCTTGCCGTCGAAGCAACCAATTTCCAGCACGGACGGCGGGCTACTGGATCGCTCGCGGACCTGCTGACGCAACCATCGAAAGCGACCGCCATGGAACCATCCGCGCAGACCGGAGCCGAAGAGGCGGTCATTATAGTCCCTCTTGTCGTTTGCCCAGCCAACCGCCGGTCTCGAATCTAGCTCGCTCAATCTTTTCCCCGCTTTCGCCCGGTGACAATGAGGACGCTGGGCAGCCCTCATTGTAACTGATGCGAAAAGAACTCGAATCCTTGGCGGGGACGCGCCGGCCTCAAAAGCCGGACGCGTTCCAGCGAGGCGCGATCAGTTGTGATAGTGCAGGCTCTCCGCCAGCCGCGGGTCTCCGGCGGGAACGGGGGGCGCCTGACGCATGCCGCGCACAAACAGCAGGACAAACAGGGCCGAAGCGGCAACGATAGCGCCGATATCCCAAATGGCCAGCGAAGGATTCTCGCCGCCCATCGCAGGCTGCACCATCAGATACACGTCCAGCCAGCGTCCAACCAGCACCACCACCGCCACGCGCGCGAGCAGGTGGCCCGTTCGCTTGACCCGTTTGTTTAGCAGGGCCAGGAACGGGAATACCCAGTTCAGAATCACGTTGAGAATAAACAGGGGCAGCCAATACCTGTGCTGCAAATGAATATACCGGACGGTTTCTTCCGTGATATTCGCATACCAGATGAGCATGTACTGGCTGAACCAGATATACATCCAGAAACTGCTGAAGCCGAACAGGAGTTTACCCAGATCGTGGAAATGCTCATCGGTGACGAAATCCCGAAGAGGGCCGGCGCGGCGCATCCAGAGCACGAGCAGGATGATGATGGCAATACCGGAGGAGAACATGCCGGCGAAGTTGTAGATCCCGAATATGGTGCTGTACCAATGGGGTTCAAGCGACATGATCCAATCGAAACTGGCGAGCCAGAACGTGATGGCGAACAACACCAGGAAGATCACGGAGAGGCGCGTATTGCGCTGAGAGAGCGCGGGATCTGGATTGGCATCCTGGGCGCGGGACGTCGCGAGGATCTTGCGCGCGAAGGCCCACCAGAGCAGGAGGTAGAACACCGCCCGGCCGAGGAAGAACGGGAAATCCAGCCACATGGCCTTGAAACCCGTGATGTGATGCCGGTCATGCACCCAAGGATAAAGCTCGGAGCCCGCGAGGAGCGTAACGCCGACGATGAGCGCACCCACCGGCAGCGCAGCACACATGGCTTCCGGCACGCGACGGAAGGCAACGGCCCAAGCCGCGCCGCTCGCATATTGCGCCGCCACAAAGAAGATGCCCGCGAGACCCGCGCAAAGCAGCGTGTAGCCGGAAGCCAGAAGGCTCGACAGCGCCATCTGGGGCGAAATCACGAGGCCCAATGCGAGAGCGGCTCCGCCGCCGAGAACTAGGCCCCACAGCCAGCGGATCAACCTCGCAGAGGGTTGATAGTCAGTCGCAATGGAGTTCACGGACGCACCTCCTGGGTAGCGGGGGATGCCGGAGTGGCAGGGGCAGCGGGAGCAGCCCCGGCGGCCGGTGCTGGGGAAGCGGGAGCGGCCGCGGCAGCAGCGTCGAGCGCCGGGCGCTGCAATGAGCGAACGTATATCACAGCCTTCCAGCGATCTTCGGCGGAGATCTGCGAGGCATACCCTGGCATATTATTCTGCCCGTGCGTGATGACGTGGAAGATCCGGCCGTCTTTCATCGCAAGCGCGCTCTGGCTGGTTAGGGGCGGGGGCGCGGGGAAGCCCCGCATTGCCACAGGGCCGTCCCCCTTGCCGCCGCCACCGTGGCACGGAACACACCAAGTCTTGAAGACTTGACCTCCGCGGGTATAGGCGGCAAGATCGTCGGCCCCATACGGATTCTTCAGTTCTTCACCCGCGCGGATGGCGTCGGCTTCGGAAGCGCCATAGGCGTCCGGCGCGATGTCTTGCGACACGGTGTTCGCCGGGGGTGCCTGAAAAGTCATGCCGTTCGAGAAATTCTCATTCGTGTCGAACGCCTTGTAAGAAGGCGTCCGCACCATTTCCGGTAGGAATTCAAAGTTGAGCCTGGTTTCGTCCGGACGCACATAGAGATTCGCGAGAACCAGAAGGACAAATACGATTGCCAGGAAGATGTTGAGCCTCATCGGATGACTACCTCCGCCCGCTCGGTCACCTCGACCGCGCCATGGGATTCGAGCAACGCCCGGATCTCATCGGGATCGAAGGCCGCGTCGCTTTCTTCGAGCACCAGCGCGAAGCGGTCGTCCGTGGTGCCCACATCGGTGATGACCGCCTTCTTCCCCGGATAGAGCCGGCTCACCACGAAGAACGCGAAAACCGCGCTCAGGCCTGCAAAGAGCACCATGATCTCGAAGGTGATCGGCACGAATGCCGGAAGGGAATCCCATGGCTTCCCGCCTACGTTGACCGGCCAATCCGTGGCCGTGGTCCAGTATTCGAACCACGTCTTGGCGATCGCGCCAATCGCGCCAAGCGCGAAGCAGGTCCAGGGAATTCGCCACGGGGCGGGAAGACCCATTGCCTTATCGAGGCCGTGTACGGCATAAGGCGCATACACATCGACGATTTTGATGCCCCGGT
>JADYZL010000585.1 GCA_020853155.1 Bryobacterales bacterium | reverse complement strand
TTTTCCGCAACAATTCTATGCGGGCGCCATGGCGATGGCGCTGGATCTCGGGAAACACCCTGACGCGGCGTTTTTGAAGGCCCGGTGGAGCGTGAACCGTTGGGGGCGAGGATCGCTTACGCCTCGTTTTCATGCCTACTTGTTTCTTCAATGGTGAGGCGAAAAATTGTTCTTTGTGGAATCTATTCGTAATTGTCCAGTTAGACGGTTGGCCGGGCGTGCCGTGGTGATTTGCGGTTAGTGATTGCTAACCATGGAAGGGGGAGCGTTGCTATAATGAGTGAGGATTCCATGCCTAAGGTAAACGAATCGGTATCTCCCTCTCCCGGTCAGCAGGTCGTTGGTGAATCGACATCTGCGAAAAAAGTACTTCTCCTTAAGCCACGAGGCTTTTGCGCGGGAGTGGTGCGTGCCGTCGATGTCGTGAAGCTGGCGCTCGAATTCTATCAGCCGCCCATTTACGTGCTGCATGAGATCGTGCATAACAAGCATGTCGTGCAGGAGTTGGGCGCGGCCGGCGCGATTTTTGTTGACGAGATCGAGGAAGTCCCGGTGGGCGCTCGAATCATTTTCAGCGCGCACGGCGTCTCACCACAGGTGAGGAGCGATGCGAGAGACCGGAGCCTGAAGGTGATTGACGCCACCTGTCCCCTTGTGACGAAGGTACACATGGAGGCAATTCGATTTGCGAAGCAGGGATATTCCATCGCGCTCATCGGACATAAGCATCACGACGAGACGATCGGCACCATGGGGGAAGCGCCGGAACACATGTTCCTGGTGAGCGACGTCGCGGATGTGGACGCGCTCGTGGTGCCCAACCCCGAACGAGTCGCGTATCTGACGCAAACGACGTTGAGCCTGGACGAAACGCGCGACATTATTGCGCGTTTGAAGGAGCGCTTTCCTTCCATCCAGGGGCCGCCTTCGCAGGACATCTGCTACGCCACGGAGAACCGGCAACTCGCGGTGAAGGCCGTGGCGCCTTCGTGCGATTTGCTGCTGGTGGTGGGCTCGCAGAACAGTTCCAATTCGCGGCGGCTGGTGGAGGTTTGTGAAAACTCGGGCGTGCCCGCGTACCTGGTGGATGATGCGAGTGAGATTGTGCCGGCGTGGCTGGACGGCGTAGAGACGGTTGCGGTGACGGCGGGAGCTTCGGCGCCGGAAGTTTTGGTGCAAGGGGTGATGGATCAGTTGCGGTTGCGGTTCCAGTTCACCGAGTTGGAGGAAATGGAGTTGAAGGACGAGGACGTCCGCTTCAACCTGCCGCCCGAACTGAAGATTCTTGACCCGCGTCTGCAGTCTGTAACGAACTGAGGAAGACATGAGCGCATTAGGCCAACTGGTCGAAACGCAGGTGTCGCGCGTAGAAGGGGCCATGAGCCTCGCGGCGCGCCACCTTCTGGATTTGCAGAAACCCGAGGGCTTCTGGTGGGGGGACTTAACCGCCGATACCACGCTCGAATCCGATTTCATCCTGATGGATTTGTGGCTCCACCCGCCGGCCGAGGGCGAGCGCCGCTGGGAGCCAGCTACTCGTTCACGGATCGATAAAGCCTGCCGCCGGATCCTTTCCCAGCAACTGCCCGATGGGGGATTCAATATCTACGCGGGTGGTCCTGCAGATGTGAGCGCCACGACCAAAGCGTACTTCGCCCTCAAGGTGAGCGGCTACGATGTGGACGACCCTTGCATGCGCGCTGCCAGAGATCGCATTCTCGAACTTGGCGGTTTTCAAGCGTGCAATAGTTACGTCAAGCTGAATCTGAGCTTCTTCGGACTCTATCCGCGGCAATTCGTGCCATCCATCCCGCCGGAGATGATGCTGGTGCCGGGCGGCTGGCTTTACGAGATGTCCTCCTGGAGCCGGGCGATCGTCGTGCCGTTGAGCGTGGTTCATGCCAGCAATCCGCGGCGTCCCGTGCCCGAGGGGTTCAACCTGGAGGAGTTGTTCCGGCCCGATATTCCGCTGAGTTTCCCGAAGGCGGACAACCTGATCTCCTGGCGCAACTTCTTCTATGGCGTCGATGCCGGATTGAAGCTGTGGGACCGCTATGGGAGCGCAAGGCTCCGGAAGATGGGCGTGGAACGGGCGATGGCCTGGGCGCTCGAGCGGACCCGGCATTCCGACGGGCTGGGCGCCATCTATCCAGCGATGATGTACATGATCATGGCGCTGGACCTGATGGGGTATTCGCGGGAATCGGAGGAATTTCGCGAGGCGCTGGGCCAGTTTGAACGCTTGAAGGTGGAGACGGACGACGACCTCTTTTTCCAGCCGTGTTTTTCGCCGGTTTGGGACACCGCCATTGCGGCCTTCGGGCTTGCCGATTCGGGTCTTGTGGAGCCGGGGGCGCTGCGGGAATCGGCCGATTGGCTGCTGACCAAGGAGGTCCGGCGCAAGGGCGATTGGAGCATCAAGCGCCCCAACACGGAACCTTCCGGGTGGTATTTCGAATTCGCGAACGAGTTTTACCCGGATATCGACGACACCGGCATGGTGCTGATGGCGCTTGCGCGGACAGAGGCGAGCGACCCGTCAGCGCGGCGCGCGTGCATCGACCGGGCCGTGAAGTGGCTGCTCGACATGCAATCGAGCGACGGGGGTTGGGCGGCGTTCGATGTCGATAACAACCTGCTTCCGCTGAGCTATATTCCATTCGCGGACCACAATGCGATGCTTGACCCGACGTGTGCAGACATCACCGGCCGGGTGATGGAAGCGCTCATCATGTGCGGCATCGATCCACAGCATCCGGCGATCCGGCGCGGTGTCGCCTACTTGCGGAAGACGCAGGAGCCGGACGGCAGTTGGTACGGGCGTTGGGGCGTGAACTACCTGTATGGCACCTGCTTCGCGCTGCGCGGATTGCGAGCGGCGGGCGAGAACGACCGGGAAGCGCACATGCTGCGGGCCGGTGAGTGGCTGCGTTCGATCCAGAATGCCGACGGGGGCTGGGGTGAGGATTGCTTGAGTTACGCCACCGGAGAATTCGTAGCGGCGGAGAGCACGCCCACGCAGACTTCCTGGGCGCTGATGGGCCTGATTTCAAGCGGCGATAATTATAGTTCAAGCGTGCGTAAGGCTGTCGATTTCCTCGTGAACACGCAACTGCCCAGTGGCGGGTGGGACGAGCGGCTTTCCACCGGGACAGGATTCCCGAGGGTGTTCTACCTCACGTATCACTACTACCGGCACACTTTCCCGCTGATGGCGTTGGCGTGCTATCGAAATTCGCTGGGCGAGAGCGAGT
>JADYZL010000584.1 GCA_020853155.1 Bryobacterales bacterium | reverse complement strand
TCCACGTTGCTCCAGTCAATCACCAGGTGGTCCGTATAGGCGGCGGGCGGAACCGCTTCCCCTTCCACGATCGCCGTGGCAAGCTTCAGTAACTTCGGGCCGTAGCGCTCGGGAAAATACGCAACCGACGCGATAAATGGAGAATCGGGCTTGCGGATTTCCACCCTGCTCTCATGCATCGCATTGTGGCCGGCAATCGCCACTGTGGCGGTTCGTTTCGCCGCGAGAACGGCATCCATGGCCCCCAGGGCGCTGATGTCATTGAACGCGGAGACCAACAGGCGGCAACCCGCAGGCGCCGATTCGAGAAGATGGGACATTGCCAGGCAGCTTGCCTCACGGTCCGCATTTCCATGCAAATGAACCACCCGGGATTCGTCCACCTCGCCCACGACTTCCCGTAGCCCCACCAGAACTCCGGCGAGCCGCGCATTCACATTCGTGCTGGTTTGAGCACCCTCAATGAGCACCACGCGGTCAAAGCGGCCGCTCCAGTGCTCCTCCGCGTGCCTCCCCAGCCGCTGCCCGGCGAGTTTGCCGGCCAGATAATTGTTCGCACCAAAATACACCCCTCCCTGAACGGGGCGTTCGATGCTGATGAACGGCACGGCTGCCTCCGCCAAACGGCCCGCCACCATGTGCCCCAGCGCCTCCACCGGTTGAAAGAGCATCGCCAGATCCACCCGGGCCTTCAAGAGCGTCTCGACGTTCTGCATAAGGGCCGTGGAGTCCCCCGGCGCGTTGTGCAGCAGAAGAAGGTCCGCCCCTGCGGCATCGGCGGCGCTCTGTAGAGACGAAGCCAGATCCTGGCGGAACGTGTTCCCCGTCAGTGGGGCCGCGTAGCCAAACAACGGCCGGCGGCGGCGTGTGGCGGCCCGGTAGCGCTTATCCTCTCCCCTCCTCACATAGCCGCGCTCAGCCAGAACGGAGACGAGCCGGTAGACAGCCAGCCGTTGGATCCCGCTGATGGTGGCAATCTCCTGAAGACTCACCGGGTGGGGCGCGTGCTCAATCGTTTCCAGCACGATCAGCCCCTTCTCCAAAGTCCCCGCTCCCGATGGTTTGGCGATTGCACTTGACTTTTTCATACATTCACGATATTCAATGCTACACGATATGAACAAGGTATTTCAATATGTGAACATTCTCATGTTCATTTTCTTGATGCAAGCATCGGGACAGGAGTCGGCCCAGGATTGGGCAACCCTCGTGGGCCAACGCTTCCGCGCCGTCCGCGACGTTGTCTACCGCAGTACGCCGCAGGGCGATCTGAAAGTGGATCTGTATGTCCCTTATGACAAGAAGCTGGGCCCCGCCATGCTGTATATTCACGGCGGCGGCTGGCAAACGGGGTCGAAAGAGCAGTACGTGTTGTGGTACCTGCCCTACCTGCAACTCGGCATGCGCGTGGTGGCGGTCGAGTATCGCTTGAGCGGACGCGCCCCGGCGCCCGCCGCCGTCGAGGACGCACGCTGCGCCTTCCTCTGGCTGGCCCGTAACGGCGCCGAGTACGGAATCGATCCCAATCAAATCGTGATTACGGGAGGTTCCGCCGGCGGCCATCTGGCGCTGATGACGGCGTTTCTGGACACGTCGATGGACGCAGCCTGTGGCATCCCGGGTCCGGCGCCCAAGGCGCGCGCGGTAGTCGATTACTACGGAGCCACAGACCTCAACTCGCTGATTCCGGATGACCGGCCGCACCGGTCGAAATGGCTCCGCGGACCGGGAGACCCCAAGGCAATGGCGCGCCGGATGTCGCCGCTCACCTGGGTGCGGCCCGGCTTGCCGCCGGTGTTGATGCTCCACGGCGACGCGGACAAGTCCGTGCCCTATTCGGACTCCGTACGGTTGCACGAAGCGCTCGCGAAGGTGGGCGTGGAGAGCGAGTTGGTCACAATCCCCGGCGGTGCGCACGGCCGCCATACCTGGAACGATGCGGATATCCTGCGCGGTCAACGGCACATCGAAGCATTCCTGAAGAAGCAGGGCGTAATCCCCCAGTAAGTTCCACAGTGAGGTTGAGGTGAAATCGATGCAATACCGAATCTTTCGGCCGTTGGCCATTCTGGCGCTTGCCGCCCTTCTAGCCCTCGCTCTTGGCGCGCAGACGATCATCGCACCCACTCAAATCCCCGGGCTGAGCATCGGCGAGTTTCTCTCGTCGCGCCCGCCTCGCACGCTCCAATTCGCGCTACGCTTCATGTTCTAGCCCATGCCGACGCATCGCGCCTGGATCCTCGTAACGCTGTTGTTCTGCTCCACCGCGCTGAGCTTCCTGGATCGCCAGGTGCTCAGCGTGCTGGCGCCCGAACTCATGCGCGAGTTTGGTATGTCGAACGCCGCCTATTCGCGGGTGGTCTTCGCATTCGTGCTCAGCTACACCGTGATGTTCGCCCTCGGTGGACGGCTCACGGATGCGCTTGGCACGCGCTTGGGGCTGGCTCTCTCCGTGGGAGTCTGGTCCCTGGCGAGCATGGCTCACGCCCTCGCGCGCGGTCCCTGGGCGCTCGGCGCCTCGCGCTTTCTTCTCGGCGTGGGCGAGGGCCCCTGCTTCCCGGCCGCCACCAAGGGAGCGTTGGAGTGGGTGCCCCTCGAAAAGCGCGCGCTCGCCGTGGGCTTCGCGAACGGCGGTTCTGCTTTCGGCGCGGTCCTCGCCCCGCCCCTTACGGTGTGGTGGACGGATCTCTTCGGCTGGCGCGGCGCCTTCGTCGCCACGGCGATTCTGGGTTTGGCTTGGCTTGCTGCTTGGCAGCTTGCATTCCGGGGCCTTCCGCGCGCGCAGGCTTCCGCCCCTACTCAGCCCAGCCCAGGCTTCCGGGCGGTGCTCGCCCGCGGAGAGGTGCGGCGCTTCATGGCGGCCCGCTTCTTCTTCGATCCGGTCTTCTATTTCTATATGTTCTGGATTCCCCAGTACCTCTCGCGGGAGCGCGGGCTCTCTCTCCTCGACATCGGGAACCTCACCTGGATTCCTTTCTTCGCGCTAGGCGTCACGAATATCGGGGCCGGCCGCGTTTCCGATCTGCTTGTGAACCGGGGCTACACTCCCCGGCGGGCGCGCATGGCGCTGATGCTGGCGGCCGCTCTGCTCACCCCCGCCTCCTGGCTCGCCGTCACCGCGGAGACGGCGGGAATGGCCATCGCGCTGATGTCGGTGCTGATGTTCGCCCACGGTATTTGGATCGCCAACTACATCACGCTCATCGGCGATACCGTGGATTCAAACGAAGTGGGTACGGCCGTCGGCTTGACCGGCGCGTGCGGCGGCATCGCCGGCATGCTTTCTAGCCTGCTGATTGGTCCGGTTGTCGACCAAGCCGGCTTCGCGCCGGTGTTTCTGGTTTCGGCGCTCTTGTATCCCGCCGCATGGCTCATATTAGCGATAGGGCGGCGCGCGACCGTACCCGTCGAAGGGAAAGGACTTGCATGAACGTCGCACGAAGAAAGCCCCGCACCGCCCGCATTGGTGTGTTCGGCGTCGGCTACCACGTCTATTGGGGCCAGTTCCCCGGTCTTCGCGACGAGCTCATGGCGAAGCTAGACGTGCTTGTCCGGCGGGTCGAGGCCACCGGAGCCACGGTGGAAAACTTCGGGATGGTGGATAAAGCCCAGGACGCCTACGCACTCGTGCCACGCCTCCGGGCCGCGGACCTGGACCTGATCTTCTGCGACATGCTCACCTATGCGACGTCGGCCACCTTCGGCGCCATCGTCCGCAATCTCGACGTGCCCATCGTCCTCGTTGCCCTGCAGCCGCTTGCCGCCATGGATTATGCGAGCGCCACCACGCGCATGCAGCTCGCGAACGACGATTTCTGTTCCGTGCCGGAGTTTCTCGGGGTAGCCATCCGCATGGGCAAGCGGCCTCCCGAGGTGATTCTCGGCACGCTCGAAGACGACCCCGCGGCCGAGGCCGAAATCGTCGAGTGGTGTGAGATCGCCATGGCGCTGCATGACGTGAAGCGCGCCCGCATCGGGCACTTCGGCCATCCCATTGAGCACATGCTCG
>JADYZL010000583.1 GCA_020853155.1 Bryobacterales bacterium | reverse complement strand
GGCTCTACGGGTTTAATGCGCTCGAGAGATCGCTTCTTGGAGGAAATGGCGGCTAACCATGGGCCTCGATCTTGCGAACTATGAGATCAAAGCGCGTGAAGCCACGATGTCTTTCTGGAGGAGCCGCGCGAAGGCCCGGCAGAAGCAAGTTGAGGCCGGAACGTTCGACCAAGGCGAGCGTGCAAGCGTCACGGCCGGGAAGAACATGGACGGTTTCATCGCTCTTGCGATTGACATCATAAGAGCGAACGGACTTGAACACGTGGCGATTCACCAGAATCGCGCCGTTCTGACGCTTCCGGGATATTTTAGGCCGACGAAGCTCTGGGATCTTCTTGTCACGAATGACGGCCGCCTAGTTGCCGCGATCGAACTGAAGAGCCATGTGGGACCGTCTTTCGGCAGCAACTTCAATAACCGGGCCGAAGAGGCCATCGGGACGGCGCATGATCTGTGGACTGCTTGCCGCGAGGGTGCATTCGGCAAGCAATCCAGGCCGTTCGTTGCCTGGCTGATGATGGTCGAAGACGCGCCTGGTTCGCGATCGCCAGTCCGAGACACATCGCCCCATTTTCCGCTATTTCCCGAATTTCAGGAAACTTCCTACCTGGAACGCTATGATCTCTTAGGCCAACGGTTGATCCAGGAACGGCTGTATACGGCGGCTTGCGTTATCACGTCTTCGCGAACAGCGGCCGAATCCGGCGAGTTCGGCGAGATGTCCGCGATGACCGGGCTGAAGTCGTTCGCAGCATCCCTTGCCGGGCATTGCGCGGCGGAAGCAGCCAGGTAACCGATCGACTTCGCGGTAGTGAGACCTTGAACCTTCGCGAGTTTTCGCTATCGGCTTCCCGTTCCCGGCGGATGGGGCCGGCGCGCGAATCTGTAGATTCCTTCGATTGCGCCGCTGGTTTTATGCGAAGCACTGGTGGATATTGCAATGCCCAGGCTTTCCTGCCGGGACAGGCGCGCGCTTTGGGGCGCCAAAGGTGGGGAGATCACACCTCCTGCGATGGGTGTGGGTGGGGAGGCGGCATCTGGTAATCTGGAGGTTCTGGGGGCGCGGATGTCGAACGAACTTTCTGTGTTGCGGGCGGATGTGAACCTGTTCGAGAGGATCGACCAGGACATCACCGATATCGTCAAGGAAAGCGTGCTGTTGACGACGCTCGATTCCGCGGTGAATTGGGCGAGGAGCAACAGCATTTGGCCGATGTTGTTCGGGCTGGCGTGCTGCGCGATTGAAATGATGGCGATGTCGGCTTCGCGTTTTGACATCGCGCGTTTCGGCGCCGAGGTGTTTCGCGGGTCGCCACGGCAGGCGGATATGATGATCATCGCCGGGCGCGTTTCGAATAAGATGGCCCCCGTCATCCGGCAGCTCTATCAGCAGATGCCGGAGCCGAAGTGGGTGATCTCGATGGGCGCTTGCGCCACTTCGACGGGTGTCTTCAACAACTATGCGCTCGTGCCCGTGAACCAGATCATTCCGGTGGACGTGTACGTGCCCGGCTGCCCGCCGCGCCCGGAACAATTGATCTACGCGATCATGATGCTGCAGAAGAAGATCCAGAACGAGAAGGGCACCGTGCGCCGGGTGCTGAATATCGATTAGTTTTTGAAAATCGGATAGCGGTTTGGCCGCGATCCGCAGACAGCTATGGCTCCGGCGCGGGATCGCCAAAGCGGATGTTCGTTTCTGCCGCAAAGCGGCGGTAGTTCGTGAATTGCACGGTGAGGCGGACGCGCTGGCGGCCGGTGCTGAAGGAGAGTTCATCGTCCGCACCTGTGAACGCCGGCATCCAGTGGCCATCGATCTTCTCGCGCTGCGTGGTGAAATGCGGGAATAGATTCTCCGATTTTGTTGTGCGAATCTCCGGAACCGCCTTTCCGCTGGCTCGGACGATTTCCTCGTCCTGCTTGCTCACCCAGAGCAACCCCTCAAAGAAGCGCATGCCTTCGAGTTCATTGCGAGGGCTAACGCCGAGCACCCAGCAATCGACGCCATCGATCCGCTCTTCGCCGCGGGACTGGACGCGGTAAAGCCAAAGCACGTCTTCCGTGAAGAGAAAATTCTGGATCTCGCGGACGTCGCGGAAATCTTCGCTCGTGAGACGAATGCGGCTGAGCGAGTTCACGGGAACGGCCGCGAGGACCTCGCTTCGTTCCCCGGAGGGCGAGAACACGACGTCACGGATCTCGCGGTAAAGTCCGGAGCGCTGACCGTTGGTGGCGATTTCCTCGAAGCGGAAGTCCTGACGGAAGGTGTATTGATCCCGCAATTCGCGGGTGAGGCTCTCATTGCGTGCGACGCGGCGGGCGAGATCGCGTGGCATGGATGGGGCCGGTTCGCGGGCGCCGGGCGCGAGGGCCGGGGTGCACAGGAGCGCCAATGCTAAGATAGGCGCGTAATTTCGCATGAAAATACCCATCGCGATTCCCGTGAGCTTGCGCGTCACCGTGGCGGCCGTCTGGACGGCGGCCGTGGCGGCGGCATGGCTGCTTTTGCCCAAGGATATCTCTCTTGGCGTGCGATTGCCATTCCTGCTGGCGGCGTGCGTGGAGATCGCCTGCTATCTCGCTCCGGGATGGAAGGCATTGCGAGAGAGTCTCCCGCGGCGCTTCCCGGCGTGGCAATTGGCGGGCGGGCTGTGGCTTTCGGCGATGGTCCCATACGCGATCTATGCGTTGGGCACGGGGACGGGCAGTGTCGCGGGGACGCTGGCGCTCGTGGGGCTGACGGGCGCGGCGTCGGGCTGGTACGCGGTGCTGCGGCGGCGGAGCGGAGCGGCTGGCGTACTGGTTGACCTAGGCTTTCTCGCGCTGATGGGCGCGGTGATGCTGGGGGGCGTGTTCGGCTGGATTTACCCGGATGCGGCGGAGCGGCTGCAGGCGGAGTTTCTGGGCCGGGTGATGTGGATCCGGCTGGGGGTGCTGGCGGCGCTGCTCTTGCGGCGGATGGAAGGGACGGGTTTCGGGTTCTGGCCGACGGCGCGCGAGTGGCGGGTGGGGGCGCTGGGGTTTCTGCTGTTGATGCCGGTGCTGCTCGGAATGGGGTGGGCACTCGAATTTTTCACGATTCGCGAGTGGACGCGGCCGGCGTGGCAGATGGGGCTGATCGCGGCCGGGAGCTTTCTCGGTTTCCTGTGGGTGGTGGCGCTCTCGGAGGAGTTTTTTCTGCGGGGATTGCTACAGCAGTGGGCGACGGCGTGGACGGGTTCGGGCTGGTGGGGTCTGGCTTTGACGGTGCTGGTGAGCGGGGCGGTGCATTTGCCGTTTGGGGGGCATTTCCCGAATTGGAAATTCGCGGCGCTGGCGGCGGTGGCGCACCTGGGATACGGCATCGTGTTCCAGCGGGGGCGCGGGGTGCGGGCGGCGATGGTGACGCATGCGCTGGTGGTGACGGTGTGGCGCGTGTTCCTGCGGTAGCGGAGGGGCCATTGCGGCGCGCGTGTGAGCGCCGCAATGACGGTTGGGAGGGCCAAAGGTTGAACGCGGACTTCCGCATCCGATTATACTGACGAGATGGAATTGCTGCTGGAGATGGAGCCCACGGGCGCCTGCACGGCCACTTCACGCAACGGGAGCAGACGACGAGCATTTGCGCCTTCGATGGGCATGCGGCGCTGGCATCCCTGAGCGCGGCGACGGACGATCTGCTGCGATACGGGCGGGGTGAGTGCTTCTGGGAGATGGCGACGGGCAGCTACCGGTTACTCTTCCGGCACGCGGAGGAGGATACGGTGCGGATCGCCGTGCTGTGGGGGAATGGGATCGCGACCGGGTGGGAGCATATTCTGTGGAGCGAGTGCCCCGCTGCGGAGTGGACGATAACGGTGCGGGGCGCGCTGGCGGCGGCGCGGGAGGATCTCGATTCCGGCTTGCGGGAAGCGGCTGGGTGAAACGGGCGCGGGTTCGATAGACTCGGGGTTCCACGCAACCCGCGTGGACACAGGTAGAGGAAATCATGAATTTCAAATCGATGAGCCGGAGAAACATTCTGGCTTCACCTCTTGGTGTGCCCGCGCTTGCGCTATCGGCTTCGGGCGGGGCGCCGGCGGCGACGGAGACGGGTTCCGCGAGCCCCTTTACGGTAGTGGCGCCGGGGACGCATCCGGGGATTATTTTCAGCGCAGAAGAGCTTCCGGCGCTGCGGCGGCGGGCGCGGGGAACGGGGCTGGCGGCGGAGGCGTACCAGAGGGTGCGCGCGAT
>JADYZL010000582.1 GCA_020853155.1 Bryobacterales bacterium | reverse complement strand
TCCGGAATCCCGTTGAGATACATCCGTTCGCTGTAGATCAGCAGATCGATATCGGGATTCCCATCCAGCACGCGCGTGAACGGCGCGGCCTGCGCCACCACCGTCACCGACACGCCGGGATTCGCCTTGCGAAACGCGCGCAGAGCGGGCGTAATGCAAAGCGTATCCCCCAGCGCATTCAGACTCAGGAAAATGGCTCTCGACAAGGCACACCACCCCCAGCACGCAAACCTCGACCGCGCCGGAGCGCCCGTGAGGGGGCATTCCCAGCTGCGGAGCAACGCTCCCGCGCCGGCGCGTTCATTCTGAATTACCGCGAAGCAACCTGCCGCGTTCTAGACCGGATTGATCGGCTCAATCGGCTCCCTCGGGATGATCGGCTCACGAGGAACGATCTCCGACTGGATGGGAGTGATCGGTGATGGAAGAACCGAAGCTACGATCGAGTTCAGCGTCGTAATGGACGTGATGGTCAGAATGGGATCGATTGAACTCACGGTGGTGATGGTCGCTATCGAAGAAATCGTGAACACCGGTGTGACCGGAGTGATTGGAATGATTGGACTGATGGAGCCAATCGGGGTAATCGGGGTGATGGGACTAATCGGAGGAATTGGAGAGATACCCATATAGATTCAGCCTCTCTTTAGACGTTTCGTGGTGGGATCGAGCGTGTGAAGAGTATGACTCCGACGCGAAAGCCGGTCAATAGTGGGACAGGCGAACAGGAAGCGATATCCATGTTAAATCGCAGATGAATCCGCGAGATAAAAAAGATTGACCCACAAGCCGAATAGAGTGCGCTTTACCTTAGTGGCCTCTAGCGGAATTGTGCTGAGATCGAGCGGAGTGGGACCAATTTTCAGGAATAGTCACGAGGATCGACAGGGTCTCCGGACGGAAAATGGCGCCAGTTTGTGGCCGTGAAATTCGGATGGGCGCAATCACCTGGGGTGGAAGCCCGGCGTTCTATTCGTTGCCCGGCAGTTGCTCTTCTTCGTCCGTCAGGTGCGGCGGGGCGCCGTATTCATCCAGCGCTTCCGGCGCTTCCGCTTCTTCCTCATCCATCGTGGCATTCGGGTCAAGCGGTTTCAGCACCATTGCTTCCACCCGGTGAAGGAGTTCCTTCATTCCTCGACTTGCCAAGCTCGATATCGCGAAAAACTCGAAGCCCTTCGCGGTGACATGAGCCCGCAGCGCCTCAAGCTCGTCCGGTTCCACCATGCTATCGAGCTTCGTACCCAGCACGAGCATCGGCTTTTCGAGCATTTCCGGGGAGAAATTCTCCAGTTCTCGCATCACCACGTCAAAATCGTTGACGGCGGAGCGCCCGCTATGGCCGGAAATATCCACAAGATGCAGCAGCAGCTTCGTGCGCTCGACATGCTTCAGGAAGCGGATGCCAAGCCCATGCCCTTCGCTCGCGCCCTCAATGAGGCCGGGAATATCCGCCACCACGTATGTACGGAAGTCCGAAGTCTGCACCATGCCCAGGTTCGGCGCCAATGTCGTGAATGGATAATCCGCAATTTTTGGCTTCGCGGCGGAAATACGGGAAATGAAGGTGGATTTGCCGGCATTGGGAAAGCCCACCAACCCGACATCGGCCAGCAGCTTCAGTTCGAGACGAAGATTAAATTCCTCGCCCGCCTTGCCCGGAGTGGCAAAATCCGGCGCCTGCCGGGTGGCGGTCGCGAAATTCTGGTTGCCCAGGCCGCCGTGGCCCCCATGTGCAACCACAAAACGCTCGCGCGGCTTCGCAAAATCGTGGATGATCTCGCCGGAATCGTCATCGTAAACGACGGTGCCGACGGGTACCGGAATCTTCACGGATTTACCGGCCTTGCCCGTGCGCTGGCTGCCCTCCCCATGCCGCCCGCGCTGGGCCTTGTGCTCCGGATTGAGCCGTAGGTGCAAAAGGGTGCTGTAGTGCGGGTTCGCCACCAGAGTCACATCGCCTCCACGGCCGCCATCACCGCCACTCGGACCCCCTCTGGGCACGAACTTCTCCCGCCGGAACGCAACACATCCATTGCCGCCATCCCCGGCTTTCACGTAAATCCGGACTTCATCGATAAAATTCATGGGGTTCTCCGGCCGTTGTCCGGCGGCGGGGTCTCTCTGGCGCCCAGACACGCGAAAGCCGCCGTGGCGTCATGGCCCGGCGGCTTTAATCGCAAACCAGCACTGGCTATTGAACGACGGTTTCAGCCGGGAGCGGCTTCACTTGAGCGAACTTGCCCATGGAACCGCGGTCCCGATACTCCACAATGCCGGGAATCTTCGCAAACAGCGTATCGTCGCTGCCCGCGCCCACGTTCTCGCCCGGCTTTACTTTCAGCCCGCGCTGCCGCAACAGGATGGAACCTCCCGTCACCACCTGGCCGCTGTAGACTTTGTAGCCAAGGCGCTGTGCCCTCGAATCGCGGCCGTTCTTGGAACTGCCTAAACCTTTTTTATGTGCCATGACGTTCTCCTGCTACCCGGCCTGCCTACGCGAGGATTTCCTGCACTTCCACCGCGGTGTAATCCTGCCGGTGGCCCTGGGTGCGCTTGTACTGCTTCTTGCGCTTAAACTTGAACACCGTAACCTTGGGGCCGCGGCCCGCGCCTACGATCTTCCCGGTCACTTTCGCGGAGGCGACTTTCTCGCCCGCCACCATGCCGTCGTCGTTCTTAATCGCCAGCACATTGGCGAACTCCACAGGGGAGCCCTCTTCGCCCGGCAGTTTTTCCACCCGAATCGTGTCGCCCTTGGACACGCGATACTGTTTGCCACCTGTTTCGATGACTGCGTACATGGTGATGACCCTCTTCGACTGAGTTCGCGACCCCTTGCCTCCCGCGCACCAACACCCGGCCTCTGAACTCAGGAGAAATCCGAAAGAGTCCGAATCCGTGAGGAGGGCGCCTGGCTGGAAGCGCGGGAGAGAGCCCGCACAGGACGCGCAATTATTAAGTATACACGGCGGCGCGCCCAGGCGCTATCGTGATTCACTCGGCAGCCCGCCGAACTCCTCCTGCTTTAGAAGGAGAGGCCGATCTGCGCGGCAAGGGCGTCGAGCTTCTTGCCATGCGCCGGAAGGCAGGAGAGGAGCGCCGCGGCGTGTTCCGCCACCCAGGGATCGGTTTGCGCCTCCACCTTGAGACCGCCGCTGAGCCCGTGCAACCGCTGCCATTCCGCCTGCCAGCGTGCCGAACTGCTTGCGATATCGCAGAGCGGTGCGCCTTCGTGCAATGAGCGGTGCATCATGTGGGCGAGGTCCCACGCTTCGAACAGGCCCACGTTCATGCTCTGTACGCCCACCGGACCGGTGGTATGCGCCGCGTCCCCGGCCAGCCAGATCCGGTGCTGGCCGAAGCTTTTCGCCAGGCGCCGCTCAAACCGCACCACCATCCGCCAGGCGATGTGATCCACGCTGCCGGTGAACCAGGGCGCGCGCTCTTCGAGAAACTGGCGCAGGTGCGTATCGTCAACCAGCTTCGAATGCTCCAGCCCTCCGGAGAGAAGCAGACGGTCCTTGTCCCGGTTCGGCTCGTCGGAAACGTTCGCGGGCAACTGAAAACTCCAGCGGCACCCTCCGCCCGGCAAAGGCCACAGCACATTCACCGTGCCGCCCGCGAAGCAAACGCGCATCTCATTTTCCAGATCGGCATCGGTCTGGAACTCGAAGATCGCGAAATACTCGGGTTCCCCAACTTCATCAAAGTCGATACCCAGGCTCCGCCGCGTCTCGCTTTCGTAGCCATCGGCGCCCAGGACGAACGGCACATCGAATCTCTCCGTTGCCGCAACCACCCATTCGCTGCGGGCCACGACGTAGCCCCGCGAATCACGCTCCAACCGGTTCACCTTGGCCAGAACGTGGTCCACGTTCGAGGCCAGGTCAACCAGTTCCCGCCTCCAGCCAATCTTGACGCCGGCCTCGTCCAACGCCTTCTCAAACAACGCCTCAATGGCGTCCTGCCGCAACACCGCCATGCAATCGCGGAGATTGCCATTCGCCGTCAACGCGACTTGCGCACGCCGCCCGGTTTCGTCGTAAATCCCCACGGTGTGTACCGGATATGCCTTGCGGAGCGCAGCGTCACGGAGCCCGAAATGGTCAAGGAGCGCCAGCGCATCGGGATGCAGGGCAAGCGCGTAACTATGGCTGCACGCCCAGATTCCCGTATCGACAATCTCGACCTGGACCCCGCGTTTCGCCAGTGCGAGTGCCGCCAGTTGCCCCACCGGCCCCGCTCCCACAACCAAGACTTCCGGCTTCTTCTTGCCAAACATCTCGCCTCCCGCTGACCTGCTCCCGCCGTCCCCACGAGAGATCCCTGGCGCCACTCACCGGCCCAGAACGCTCCAGGAGCGGCAGTATCAGACTCCTTAGTCTGATTCAGTATAACTCCGGTCCCTAATTACGGAGCATTATCTTCTCCACATCGTTTCGCTGGTTAGGAAACTTCGAGGGTTCTACGGGCCACAAACTCCGGATGAAGCCCAACTTGGCCCTGGCAATTCGGCGCCGCATCGAACGCACTTCCCCTCGCCGCCCGGCACCGCATCTCTGGCTCGCGAGGGCGAATCCGCCTGCCATCGCCGCAAGTTCAGGGAAACGGCAAGGGCGCGACCTCGCGGATCGATCCATTTCGTGCAGATTCATCGCATTCCATTTCAGGCGGCACGCCTCGCCAATGCGGGGGCTCCTTACGCGCCGCCGGGAGACAAGCTCAGGAATGGAGAATCCTTGATGACTCAGACTCTTCGAACCCTTCTGGCCGTAACCTTGGCCATCTGCATCTGTGGGTTGGCGCATGCAGGAACAGCTTCGGGCACGCTGGAGGTGAACGGCAAGACCTTCACAATCACCCATGCTTACGGCATTCAAGTGAATGATCCATTTGAGAAGGGTGAAAAAATACCAATGCTGCTTCTCTCCGACCGGCCACTGCCCGAGAAACTCCTTGAGGAGAATGTGAGTACCTTCGATCTCCGGGACGCCGGAATGAACGGGTTGAAGATGGACTTCTCTTCTCATGGCTCCAACTACTCCATGATGATTGTCGGCGCGGGAGTGGAGGGCAGCTTCAGTTCATCGGGGACTTTCGACGCCAGCCAGTTCACCGAGTTCGAACCGGCGAAGATCGCCGGAAACATCGCGAGCGATAAGACAATTGGGGACACTACGTTCAAGTATTCGATCAAGTTCGACACCGAGGTTCTTGCTTCGAAACCCAAAGTGAAACCGACCGCGGAACAGACTAAGGCCGCCCAGAACGCCGCTTCCGCAAAGGCGTACCTCGCCCACAATAAGGCGATGCGCGAAGGAAAGCTCGATGCGATTCGCGCCAGCGTCGTCCCGGAACGCGCCGCCATGATGGACAACCCGGACTTCAAGGAGATGCTCGGGCTGATCCAGGCGATCATGCCCTCCGACATCGCCGTTGTGAAGGCAACGGAAACCGGAGATAGCGCCGAACTCGAACTTACCGGCAAGAACGACGGCCAGGAGAAATCCGGAATTGCCACCCTGAAGAAGATCAATGGGAAGTGGCTCATGGAGCGCGAATCCTGGAAATAGGGGCGCGCTGCCGCCGGTAACCTTCGGGGAAACGGGAACTTGACGGCTTCCTCCGGAACGTTTGCATTTCGTGGCCTGCTACCCTCACCATAGAGAATCGGCTTTTGTTCGCGGGAGTTGCATGTCGCCCGGGCGCCACGCGATTCCCGCGCGCAACGTTGGCATCTTCTCTAAGGAGCGATTCGCTTGCAGGCAAAGATCGGGATTATCGGCGGCAGCGGCCTTTACACGATGCCGGGCTTTGAAGCCCAGGAAGAAGTGGTGTTCACCACTCCATTTGGAGATCCATCGGATGCCTACGTGGTGGGCACGCTGGCCGGCAAGCCGGTGGCGTTTCTCGCCCGGCACGGTAGAGGCCACCGCATCCAGCCCACGGACCTTAACTATCGCGCCAACATCTATGGCATGAAGAAGCTTGGCGTGGATTACATCCTCTCGCTCAGCGCCGTGGGTTCCCTGGCCGAGGAGCACCGGCCTCTCGAATTCGTGCTGCCGGATCAGTTCGTGGACCGCACTCTCAAGCGAACCAACACCTTCTTCGGCGAGGGCCTGGTGGCGCACGTGAGCATGGCGGACCCGGTCTCGCCCGAGCTGATCGACATCGTTCACGGCGCCTGCGTGGAAGTGGGCGTGAAGGTGGACCGGGGCGGCACGTATCTCTGCATGGAAGGCCCTGCATTCTCTACCCGCGCGGAATCTCATCTCTACCGTTCCTGGGGAATGGATGTAATCGGGATGACAAACGCCACGGAAGCGAAACTCGCCCGCGAAGCCGAGATCGCTTACGTCACCGTCGCCATGGTGACGGATTACGATTGCTGGCATGAGGCGCACGATGCCGTCACGGTGGAGGAGATCATCGGAAACCTCACGAAGAACGCGGAGAACGCCGCGAAAGTCGTCGCGGCGGCGGTGGCGCGGCTGCCGCTGGATCTTCCTTGCAAGGCGCATCACGCCCTTCGGCATGCGATCATCACAGACCCCGCGAGAGTTCCTGAAACCACGAAGCAGAAGCTGTGGCCGATCATCGGGAAGTACTTCTCTTAGAGCCTGGAACGCCCATGGACGCCAACCTGCTGAACGAGGCGGCAATCCGGCTGCGGGATTCCTGCCTCGCCAACCCGGCCGATCCCGATTGGGATTCGCTCAGCGGGATTCTCGAAGCGGCGTTGGCTGAAGATCGCCCATTGGCCGTGGCCGCGGCGCGGGCGTTGATTCGCGCGGTCGTGGAAGAACTCTCCGACCGCTTCACACCGGAGCTTTCACAATGCTACGTGGAACTCTTCTCGAAGGTAATCGCGGCGACCCTTCCCGCCTTCAGTGACCGTTTCCTGCAGCAGCGCTACGCCGACTTGTGCGGCGCCCCCGCGCGCGCGCTCGCAGGCAGCTCGCCGGAAAGCATCATCGTGCTTTCCCGCATCACGCTAGGCGCGGACATCGCCATCACCAGTGTCTTCTTAGAGGCGCTACGCCTGCGGTTCCCCAAATCGACACTTTGGTTCGCGGGACCGGCCAAGAATTTCGAACTCTTCGCGGGGAGTCCAAACCTCCGCCATTGGTCGATCGACTATCCGGGGGCAGGTACCCTCGCCGAGCGTTTCGCGGTGGTGCATAGCCTCGACGGCGCGTTTGACGAACCCGATGTCTGGCTCATGGACCCCGATTCCCGGATCTCCCAGTTAGGGCTGCTTCCCGCCGCGCCCCTGCGCTCGAGCCTCTATTTTGAGAGCCGGTCGGCCGCTCCGGAATCAAGTGAAAGCTTGAGCGTGCTGGCATCCGCCTGGTGTGCCGAACACCTCGGCATCGAGGGAGCGCGCCCGGCAATCGCGTTGCGCGACCCCGCCCAAAGTACGCCGGGAATCGACGCCCGCGGTGGGATTTGCGTGAGTCTCGGCGTCGGGAACAACGAATCGAAACGGCTCTCTGCCCGGTTTGAATCGGATCTCTTGCGGCTTCTCACGGAAACGGGCCGCCGCATCTGGGTGGATTGCGGCGCGGGAGAAGCGGAGGCAGACGCGGTGCGCTGCGCCATTGCCGAAAGCGGCATCCCGGCCGGGCGAATCGAAACGCTTTCCGGCAGCTTTGCGAATTTCTGCCGGGTGATCCGGCAGGCCGCCCTCTATGTGGGCTACGATTCCGCCGGTCAACACGCGGCCGCCGCCATGGGCGTCCCCGCCATCACCCTGTTCAAGGGCTTTCCGAACGAGCGCATGTTCCATCGATGGCAGCCGCGCGGGAACGCCCAAGGCAAGGTCATCCGCATCGCTCCCGGCGCCGTTGAAACGGAAGTGCTTGACGATGTCCGTGCGGCTCTCCAAGCCATTCTATAAGCGCCGCACGCGCATTACTCCATTTAACACATCAACTCTATTTCTATAGTTACATACGTTAATTACCGTTCCACTTGTTTCCTTTTCCCCGAATTCCAAGACGAATAAATAATACCGATTGCAATTGAGGAAACGATTGCAAACTTGTTGCAAACTAACCAAATTCGGCTGGAGTATGCCTCGGATCACACGTTATCCTCCCTTTGTGAGGCGAGGTTTTAATCGCAAAATCCGCGCCATGACTGGAGCGCGGAGCCTCTCTAAGAAACCGAAAAGAACAAAGGAGCACTTTGTCAGATGCGGAATATATGCATGCTTTTGATGCTCGTGATGGGCGCCGGATTCTCACAGGCGGCGCAGGTCGTTCAGAACTTCACCATCCCCTCGTCGGGAACGCCGGCGTCGGTGAATTTCCTGAATTCAACGGACGTGGCCCGCTTCGATCCTCTCCTTGGAACGCTACTCTCCATTAACTTCGATCTCGAGGGCACCATCAACGGGACACAGTACATCGACAACGAAGACAGCAATGCAATCGCTGACGGGACCGGTTCGACCACCGTGCAGTTGCGATTGTCCAATCTCACAGCCGGGCCGCTGCTCTCCGTGTCGCCGGTCGCTTCGTTCACCTTCTCGGTGAGCGGAGATACCGACGTGAACCCGGACTTCCAGGGTACGGACTTCGCCACCAATTCCTTCTCGAACGTGGTGAAGGCCGCCAATACGTCCATCTCCGATGCCGCCATACTCGGCATCTTCTCCGGAGCCGGGAATATCACCCTGGACTTGAGCGCGCTCGGCAGCTTCGAAGTGACCCCCGGAGGCAACCTGGCCACGTTGACTTTCACGCAAGGTCTTGCGCGCGGAACCATTACGTATGTGTACAACGAAGTTCCGAGCACAGCCGAAATCCCGGAACCACTCACCATGCTGCTGATCGGCAGCGGGCTCGCGCTCATCGGCCTGCAAAAGCGAAGCCGCTTCTCACGATCGTAAGCGCAGCTTTCCTTGCGCCGCTCGTTTGAAATGCCGCTCCTTTGGAATGGAGACGGGCGACCCTACCAAGGGGCGTCCGTCTACCTCCGTTACGGCTCAACGAGAACCGGCCATTCGTCCGGCCACGCCTCGCGGAACACCTGCGGCACGGGAGCCGATACGCTCACCGTCTCCCCGCTCGTGGGATGCGGGAATGCGAGGCTCCACGCATGGAGCATCAGCCTCTCCGCAGCCACGCCGCCATAGAGGACGTCCCCGAGAATCGGCGCGTCAAGGCACGCGGCGTGGATGCGCAGTTGATTCGTTCTGCCCGTCACCGGCTGCATCCGGCACAGCGTGAGGCTCTCGCCGCACGTGGCAAGCGGCTCGACGATGCTGCATGCCGATTGGCCGTCGGCGCCCGCTCGCCAGTGCGGAGGCGCGTCGTCGTGGCGGCGGATGGGCTCTCGTACCTCATACCGCTGGTGGCCAAGATGCCCGCACAAGATTGCCAGGTATGATTTCGCAAATTGTCCCGAGGCAAGCGCATTGCCGAGAGAGCCGGCACTGGCGCTGTCCTTCGCCACCAGAATTACGCCGGAGGTTTCCCGGTCCAGCCTGTGAACGAATCGGGGCCATAGCGTGGGCTCTCCTCCTTCGGGCCTCACCTCCACGCTCGTCAGCCGAGGATTCAAATACGCGAGCAGCCGGTTGGTGAGCGTGCCGCGCTTCACGCCTTTCGTGGGATGAACCAACATTCCGGCTGGCTTATTCACAACGACGAAACACGGGTCTTCCCGAAGAACTTCCAACGGAATCCCTTCTGGATAACAGCAGGGCGTTCGCGCCGGATCGAAGCGGAACTCGATCGCGTCATCCGGCTTCAAGCGCCGGC
Organism: Bryobacterales bacterium; assembly: GCA_020853155.1. Taxonomy (GTDB): domain Bacteria; phylum Acidobacteriota; class Terriglobia; order Bryobacterales; family Bryobacteraceae; genus JACTMJ01. Next base: position 8,001 of record JADYZL010000582.1, on the reverse strand, counting down.
CGATGGAGAGCGTGTTTCCCGCGAACGTTGCGGCGCCGCTCGCAATCAAACTTTGGAGTTTCGTTTGGCTCAGCAGCGGAAAGCGCCGCGCAAGGAATGCATCCAACCGGCATCCCACTTCCTCAGCCGAAACCTCGAACCGATGCTCAGTCATCTCTCCTCACTCATCGCAAACCGTGGGTCATCGCGGCGGGACGGCTCAAGCGATGGATTCTCCCCACAAAAGAGGAGGGGCCGCACTCCCCGCCGCGCCGGCGTCCACGAGATTCATGGAAACCATCGGCGCGGGCGAAAGAGGCGGCCCCCCGGTTTCGAAACCGGATTGAATCAGCTCGCGATCAACTTCTTGAAGACGGCCACTTGCTCCTTCATTGCCGCCACCTTGTCGGCTTGTTCCGTGCGGGCTTCCATCAGAATCCAGCCCTTGTAGTTCATCCCGGTGAACAGCTTCATCAGCTTCGGATACGGATACTCTCCGGTGTTCAATTCGCGTACGTGAACCGTGTCCCCAAACCGGGGCTTGAGCATGGCGAAATTGGCATCAAGGCCGGGCGGGTCAAGATCTTCGTCGTTGCAGTTCCAGCAAATGTAGCAGTTCTTGTTCGTCGCGACATCGAAGATCTGCTTCATCACCGTGGGGTTCTGCGTGAGATTCCCATGGACTTCCACCCGGATCTTCTGGCCGTAGTTCGCTCCGTAAGCAGCTACCTCGTTGAGGGCCTTGCCGATCTGCTCAATGGTCTTTTCCTTGGGGACATCCTTGGGCAGTGTATTCGGTTTCACCTTCACGCCCAGCCCGCCGCAATCCACCATCAGTTGCACGTAGGCCTTGGTCTCTTCGATGTTCTTGCGGAGCACGGCGGGGTCCGGCGAATGAAACTCGCAATTCGAACCATAGCCCACCAGTGTGACGGGGCTATCCTTGAAGCGCTTCTTCACTTCGGCCCGCTGCGCTTTCGAAAGCGAAGGCTCCACGCCGTGCGCATGCTGGGTGCGAAGCTCCACCCCCAGCATGCCGCTCTTCGTGCAGGCGGAGATGAGCGTGGGGAGGTCCATCTTGGCCCCCCACATGTAGGTCACCAGTCCCATGTGCATGCCTGCGCCGCCGGCCACGCCGGGTTGGGCCAGGCTCGCAACGGCGCCCAGCCCCGCTGTTGCTTGTAAAAGTTCCCGTCTGTTGAGTGTTCGCATCGGATTCGTTCCTCCCTACCGCCGCTTCCCTTCCGCAGTCTAGACTTTGTCCGGCGCGGGCAATTCGAAGCCCTTGCGATACGTGTCCTTGAGCAATTCGTTCGCTTTGGGGCTGTTCACGAACTGCTCTTTATCCGGATCAAAGGTCAGCGTGCCGCCGCTACGGAACGCGACGTTCGCGACGTGGGCGAGGCCGGAGGCGTAGTGCGCGGTCTCCACCGGACCATGCTGATCCTCGGTCCGCCTGCTGCGCACGGCTTTGATGAAATTCTCGAAGTGCATCGTGGGCGACTTGCCGGAAGGCCCCGGCGTACGCTTCTGGCCCATGTAGAAGTTGTAAGTCTCGTACCCGCTGATAGCGAGGTAACCCTCGGAGCCATAGAAGAGGTTCCCGTTCGCGGATTCGGTCTCGTTATTGGAGCACCAGAATCGAACGGCGATCTCCGCGTACTTTTTCTCCTTGCCGAACTCGCATAGCGCTGTCAGCACTTCGGGCGTCTCGCGATGGTCATTCCAGAGATACTTGCCGCCCATGGCGGAGACTTGCGTCGGCAGTTTCACTCCCAGGCCCCATTGCAGCATGTCGGTCTCATGGATGCCCTGATTCCCGATCTCGCCATTGCCGTAATCCCAGGTCCAGTGCCAGTTGTAATGCACGTGGTTCTTCGAATAAGGGCGATACTTGCCGGGGCCCACCCAGAGATCGTAATCGAGATCCTTCGGCGGTTCTTCATTCGGATGGAACTCGAGCTTGGGCCGCCACTTGAAGATGGTGGCGCGGGCCATGTAGACATCGCCGATGAGGCCCTCGTTCATCTTGGCGACCGCCTCCCGCACCGCCTCGGAACTCCGCAATTGCACGCCATGCTGCACGATGCGGTTGTACTTCTTCGCCGCGGCGATCATGCTGCGGCCTTGCGCGAGAGAGTGGGTCCCGGGCTTTTCGACGTACACATCCTTGCCCGCCTGGCAGGCCCAAACGGTGGCGAGCGCGTGCCAGTGGTTCGGCGTGGCGATGCTGACGACATCGATATCCTTGTCGTCGAACACCCGCCGCATATCCTGGATGACCTTGGGCCGGTGGCCAAACTTGCTCTCAAACTGCGCGGCCCGCTTGTTACCGATCGCCAAATCGGGATCGACGAAGGTCGTCACCTGGACGTTCGGCTGAGGCTGGAAACCATTAAAGTGGCTCTGGCCGCGGCCATTCACGCCGAGCACGGCGACACGAATCGTATCGCTCGGGCTGAAAGGTTTGGTTGCGGCAAACGCGGCTGGAGCCGCCGCCGTACTCATCAGAAAGTATCGTCGGTTCATGGTTCCCTCTTTCCCGAAACGTCACGGCTAACGCCACGGCGCCTCATGCTCACGGCACGCCGGAGCATACTTCGTCAACGCAAGCTTGCGTCTTTCACACGTCCACGCCAATTCTATCGCCGTGGAGCAAATTTCGGCAAAGGGGCTGCCCACGCGATCGAGCGCTTGCCGTGCTACGGCCGCGAAGAAGGGCTAGATGGGCCGTTGCTTCGCGAGCCAAGCCGCGAGCGCGGGCTCCGCGAAATGGCGGACGCTGAGGTCGAGCATGGGGAAATGCTTATGCGTCGAGGTGATGCCCACGACGCGCGCCCCGGCAGCAAGCCCCGCGCTGACTCCGGAGAACGAATCCTCGAAGATGATGCAATTGCGGGGCGCCAAGCCCAATTCCTCCGCAACCCGCAGGTAGATGTCCGGCGCTGGCTTGGCATGCGGAACCATCCAGCCGTTCACAATCGTGCGGAAATACTTGCGGATCCCCGCCGTATCGAGCGCGAAATCCGCGTTGGCCTTCTCCGCATTCGTGCCAAGGCCGATGGGGCGGTCTGCATTCGCGGCAAGAAACTCACGCAGGCCCGGCGTGAGGCGTTCCTCGAACTCAGGTGCGATCATCTCTCGGAAAAGCGCTTCTTTGTCCTGCGAGTGCTGCACGATGGCTTCGGGAGCGAGGCCGGGGAGCAGTTCCGCGAGAATCTGGTCATTTCGCTTCCCGTACATCTGCTGCGCGAAGCCGGCGGGCATGGCCACGCCAAGGCGCTTCAGGTATTCGGCCCACGCGACCTCGTGAACTGGATTGGAGTGCAGCACCACTCCATCGAGATCGAAGATCAGGCCGAGCCCCTCGGCGATGGTCAGGGAATCCATGGCAATCCTTCCAAAAGGCTGAGGATAGCATGGGCCGCCAACCAGACCACCTCCGCGTCTGGCTCCTCGCCTGCATATCGGAACGATACCCAGGAAGCAGCGTGCTTCACTCACAATCGCGGGTTGCGGATGTCGCGCCGGAATGTTGCGCCTACCCTATCCGGCGCATGGATTTGCCTGGACCGCACGGAATGGAACAGGCGGGTTCTGTCCGGGTTCGTGAGAAATTCCCGGCGCGGCCGGGAGCGGCTTCAGGGAACGGATCTTGCTGATTCCGCAGGATGATGCGGGAATCTGGGGAAGTGAGGTTTTGTCCGGGTTTGTCCGGATATATCCGGACAAACCCGGCGCTGCCGCTGCCCCTCACGTCTACAGGGGATTGAGATTGGTTCTCTTGTCAAAGATCTCGTGCGGGAGTGCGTTTGCCCCGTGAATCGCCAGATCCGCCGGTACGCGGAGTTCTCCCGCACGTCCGATTCTATGGATTGGGTTCGCCAAAACGAACCATCGTCCAAAGCCGGGCGGTCGCGCGTGCGGATAAGCGTCTTGATGTCAGGGGGTTGAAGGGATTTGCGATTGATGCGATTCGCCGTGACCGCGCCTCGCCTCTCAATTTGCGCCGCGATTGACGAAACGAGCGGCACTCGGCGGCGGGGGAAGGCACGGTTCTGCGAAACGAAGCCACGGGCGCGCGGGCACTGGACTGCGGGAGCGGGATGCGGCGGGCGTGGCCGCGCAAGAGTCGCACCCGCAAACGGGCGGGTGCTCCATGGACTCGCTACCGCTCGGCTCTTTTGCTCTCCGCGAATGGAGATATGTCCCGATTTTGGGTGTCTCAAGCATAGGGTTCCACCCTAATGTGCCACCCCCATCGCCTTCTGACCGGTTAAAATGGTATCAAGAGATGGTTTGACCCACGGAATTGTACCAATATGAACACCCGACTTATCATCGACAAGGCCGGCCGTGTAGTAATTCCTAAATCGGTGAGAGAAGAACTATATCTGGAACCCGGCGATGCGCTAGAGATGGAAAGCGCAGGCGAGCAAATCTTGCTGCGTCCGGTACGCGGGACGGGCCCGCTCTTCAAGGAGCACGGGGTCTGGGTATTCCATGCCGGACAGCCCCTAGCCGCTTCGGCCACGGACGAGATGCTCCAGCAGATTCGGGAAGAGCGCGATCTGGCGAACCTCGGCAGCGGCGAATGAAAGGCTTCTTCGATACCTCGGTTCTCGTGCCGGTGTTCTACGGCGATCATGCCCACCACAGGCGAAGCCTTGAACTCTTCATTTCATTCGACAAGACAACTGGCTGCTGCGCCGCGCACACCCTGGCTGAAGTCTACTCGACGCTGACGCGGATGCCCGGCAAGCACCGCATCAGCGGCGACCAGGCGATGCTTTTCATCGGCAGCATCCGGGAACGGCTCTCGATCATCGCGCTTGACGGCGAGGAATACGCCGATGCGCTGCGAGTCTCCTCCGCTCTCGGCATCGTCGGTGGCGGAATTTACGACGCAATGCTTGCACACTGCGCCATCAAGGCTCGGGCGGAAAAAATCTATAGCTGGAATGAACGGCACTATGCCCTCTGCGGGCCGGAAGTGACGCGACGGCTCCGCACCCCTTGACGGAGGACTACCGCGAGCGCAGCGGCAGGAGTGAGCGCAGCCCGGTTTCCCGAAGCCAAATTCCAGCCCACACTAGTACCCCCATTAGCACGGGAAAGAGGACCGGGAATGCCGGATCACCGATGCGCACATGTGCCGCCACCGCTCCCCCAAGGTAGCCCGTAAGCAGAATGGCGCCAAGGACGGAAGTCCGAGGAACAACGTAAAGCAATGTACTGATGGCCAACGCCGCACCAAGCCCAGGCAGCGTCGCCTCGCCGAAACCCAGGCGCCACGAACCCTCTATGACCTGCGGGACCTTGGCTAACTTCCCGAAGGCATCCAGGAACAAGAATAATGCGGCCAATCCGATCGCTCCGCGAGATACCCACACAGATGATTTCATGGCTTTACCCCTGACCTCCCACAAGCTGGCAGACCCCACATACGCCTTTGTAGTTGGGTCCGAGGGAACCAAGATGAACCCGCATGAGCCGGCGGGGTCGTTCAATCGCACCCTCGCTCGAGTTCCCCTCCAGCACGGCGTACCCCGCGAGGGGTTCCTCGAATCCCGCAAATGACCTATCGACCGCTGTGATCCTCCCGCCAGAGGCGCGCATGCACACGCCCATGGGACTCGGCGGACGGCCCGCTTCCGAATCCTTCGTCGCTCTCCCCGTTGATAGGGATCTCATGTTTTTCTCCTTTGAGCGCGGCACCGTACTTGGCGCTCTTCCTCTGAGTCGTGTGACCAATGGCGAAATCGACGCACCCGGCAAGAAAACTTTGGCGGATGGCCGACTGCGACCGGTTCCATCCGTCGTCACAGTGAGCCAATGATGGAAGAATCAAGCTGTCCCTGATTCTTCAATGCTCCGTGTCCCAGTCGAAGGTTGCAGGCACAGCGCTGCCCCCGAATTCGGTCTCGAGTTCCGGCGCGGTTGCACAAGCGATGCGCCGGGCCTGCCGGCAACTCGGTGGGGCTTGGCTGCGGCCTGTTCCTTCTCCCCACAGAAATCAGAACTGGGAAGCGCCCCGGGGCTGTTGCGGCCATCCACCACCCCGTTGCCAAAGGGGTCACGCTGGCGTAGCCTATGAGAACTGAGCGTCGCTCCTCTTCCATCGGGAAGCGGGCGATCTCTTCTAACGGGATCTGGCGTGCCCTCATAGGCGGAAATCGACATGACGGACCAACTGTTGGCGGCCGCGCTGGGCGGATTCGTTGCTTGGCTTCTGGGACGCTGCGTTGCGATCGCCGTCCGGCGGCAGCGATTGATGAGTTATCTGACGGTGTGTCTATGGAACCACTTCGAGGATGCGCGTGAAAACCAACGATGGCTGACCCGCGTGGAAAAGGACACCTTGCAGGTGGGCCGCGTGGTGGACGGCGCGCCTCTCTATTCCAGGGATGAACTGGAGGATCTCGCTTCAGTGCGAAACCAGTGCATCGACCTGCTGACGCAATCGGAGATGGTGCGGTTGACCAAGTGTTTCCGGTCCCTGTGGGAAATCGAGGTTCTGCTGGAAGGCTTTTGTACGCGCCTGAGAGAGATCCAGGCGGCGAATCAACCCTTGGAGCATGGAGCCGTCCTGCACCTGCGGAAGCGGGCGGAACGCATTCACGCTCTTGTCAACCTGTTGCCCGGCCAACTGCATTCCTTGCGAGATCTTCCGGTGGACTACGCCGGGCGCATCGGCGCCAGAGAACTGGTTCCCGATCCTCCTCCGCTAGCCACAGGCTGAGGCAGGGACTTCGTCTCCTTCCGGTGGGGCTGTAAACCAAACTGTGCCAAATTCGGGAGTCCGGATTCGACTGGATCACCGGCTTGCGGAAGGTGAGCCATCACACGTTGAGCGCCTTCCGCGTGAAGTGGGTCAACCGAATGGAAAGGCACGGCCGGGCGGTGAGTATTCGCCTCGAAGACGACCGGTTGGACGCCTTCGTCGCCAACATGGAGACCGAGGCAGCGAAGGCGATTACAAGAAGCGGGCGCCGCTCGCCGAGTTGCCCAACTTTTGGTTGAAGACGAAACGAAACTGGGCGAGAGTGCGGCCAAGAGGGCGGAAACGAGTGACCGCGGAAGCGACCTGGCCTGCCCTCGTGCGCAACCCGCAACGCTACCTCACCCTCGCGGACCCCACGCTCCAACAGGCCTGAATCCGGGCCGCGCCGAAGCCAAAATCCGTCCCCAAAAGCCCTTCTTGAGGCTCCCTACGAGCCGCTGATGCGGTTCGCGATGAGAACCCCCGCTAGGTGATGATTTGGCGAAATCAAAACCAAAACATCTACAAGGGAGAGTCTCTTTAGAATCACCGGGGTCCAGGCCCGAGTACTACCCGAAAAAGTTAATTTCACGGCTTCCTGTCTCGGTTACTCGTGGCGCGTGCCCTGCGCCAGGCGGAAAGCCGCGCCGTGTCGGGGCCATTCACTCGAATATGGTCGTCAGCTTGGCCAGCACTTCATCCATGATTGCGCCAGGGACGCTTTCCAGGTTCTTGCCTCCGCGTGCGGCGAGATCGAGCGCGCGGGGTTGATCGCAGCGGACAACGCCGGTGGTTAGGGTTCCGGCGCCCGTCAGCGGCACGGCGAAGCCGGCTGTGCGCGCGAAGCTTCCACCGCTGGTAATGGGAAGAACCACTGGCACTTTGGTCACGCGGTTGAAAGCGTCCGGCGAAACGATCAAGACAGGACGGCGTCCCTTCTGCTCATGCCCTTCGGCAGGATCAAGCCCGACCAGCCAGATGTCACCTCGCTTCATCAAAGGATTTCGCCGCCCGCCGGGTTGTCACGGAGCCACTCTCGATCTTCTCTGCTGCGCGCCGCCTTGGGATCACATTGAGCGAGGAGTTCATCCAGTGTGTAGCGGGGGCGCTGGCGGGGTTCGACGATCAACCGTCCGCTTTCGATAGCGATGCCGACCTGAGCGCCCGGCCGCAGGCGCAGGATCTCGAGAAGCGCGGGCGGAACGGCCAGCATGACCGAGCCGCCAACCTTGCGCAGATTCGTTGTATGCATGGCGATC
>JADYZL010000581.1 GCA_020853155.1 Bryobacterales bacterium | reverse complement strand
GCTATCCGGGAAGCCGTAAGCAGGCACTCCTTGACGGTCAGCAAAAGACTGAGCGAGGCCGCCGTTGGAGTATCGATCTGCTGTCCGGCAGCCCAAGAAGCAGGCCCGAGCCGACGAGCTTAACACTTGAGTGTCAGTCAAGTTTCCGCCAAATAGTGAAGTTGGATGACCGGACACCGGAACTCCGATAAAGGATTGGCCGCCCTATGGACTCGCCGACGAGAGGCGGTTCTCTCCCCGGCGTTAGCGTGCCGGCAGTCACGATGATCCACGCGAGGGGCGGCGCCCCCGATTAAACAGCATGATGGAGAGTACGGCGAGCACGAAGTTTGCTGTCGGAAGCCCGGCCGAGAAACCCTGCTCGAATTGCTCCTTCGACTGGATGCGGAATGCAACGATGCTATCGAACGCCGACCATGGCTGCGATGGCGGGTAGTAGTAGACCGGGACGCGGTGGCCTTCGAGCTTGCCGTCCCGCTCGAGGGCAGTGGCTTGGTCGAGGTCCAGAATGAAGTAGCGATCGATCCGGAACTTCTCTCCGGAAGAAACAATTCTGGCTCGCGGGTCCGAGGCGCGCCCAGGCGCGAAATCCCAATTGAGAACTTCCGCTTCATCAGGCGCGAAACCTGCGTAGTTGACGGCCAGGAGGATCTCCCGCAGCGAAGAGCTCAGCAGGAAAAGGGCAATTGCGCCCAATACGAAACTCGCGCCAATGAAGCCGGCATGGCGGTTTGCCGCCGGCGAAGCGGAGGCAGGTGGCCGTGTGGGAGATCCCGACGGCGGGGATACGTTCGAATCTCGAGACTATGGAGCCACTGCCAGCTATTCTAGCGATTGCGCGAAAGTGGAATCGAGCGCAGCGAAGATGTTGAGCCGTACCGAGGGTTCTGAGTCGTTCCCCTGACTGGTGTTATGCAATCGCGACGGGGTAATGCAAACGTTGACTTGCGCTCGAACGTCACTGGCTCCGAATGATCGGGCCCGGCGACCTGGCCGGGCCCGATATCACGGGCGACAGATGACGCGTGTCGTCAAAAGTACAACTTCACGCCCAATACAATACGCCGGGCGTCCAATGTCGATGTGTAGTTGCCCACTGTGGCGCTTACCTGCTTCCCGGCAGCGTCGAAACGTGTACCCGTGTCCACGCCCTGGAAACTCGCATGATTGAAGAAGTTATAGAACTCGAAACGGAACTGCAGCCGCCGCTTCTCGTCGCTCGAGAGCGGGATGTTCTTGTACATTGAGACGTCGAATACGTTGATTCCCGGACCGCGGATCGGATCTTTCGGCGCATTGCCGATCCCGAAATCCGCCTTGGTTGGTGGTCGGACGGCATCGACATTAAAGTGGCGATACTCCGTGCGCTCGCCCTTGGGAAGATTCGGGTTCCCTGTGAGCACCACGCGGGAGTCAACGCCCGCGCCGCCACCGCCGACGATATCGGCGCCGGAGACGAGCGAGTAGCCAATTCCGAGCGGCGCGCCCGACGTGAAGGTGGTGACGCCCGCCAGATCCCAACCGTCAAACACCCATTTTACGATTCTGTTATCCAGCTTCTTGCTTAGGTGTGGGATCGGGTACATATAGTTGAGCGTGAAATTGTGAGTTCGGTCAAAGTTTCCCTTCCCATAGTTGCGCATCCGGTAATCGAGAAACGGATTGATGGCGTCATTATTGCCATTAACCAGATTCATCGATTTGGACCACGTCCAGGAGACACCGAACTGGAGGCCGGTAGCGAAGCGCTTATTGACCTGCGTTTGCAAGGAGTGATAGTTCGAGGTGGAAGCCATCTCGATGTACTGGATGTCCGCGTAGCCGGCAGCGGGCCGCAGGAAGTTATCCGGAAGGGGCGTGTTTCCCGTTGTGGGGTCAATGCTCGATGGCAAGAATCGTGTTCCATACGCCACAGCGTTAAGGCTGCGACGCTGCAGCAAGTGCCTGCCCACACTGCCAACATAAGCGGTATCAAGGACGATGCCGGAGCCGAGGCTCTGCTGCAGGCCGAAGCTCCAGTTGTAGACGGCCGGCGGGGCATAGTCACGCTCGATGCCGAAGACGCCGGTGGGGCTCCGGCGGGCTGTGCTGTTGAGCAGATCGGAAATCGTCGTATAGAAGGCGGATTGCGTCATCAGCAGCGGCGGCATTTCGACGAGTTGCAGAATCTGGTCATCGTTGAAGCGGTCGTAGAAAATGCCCGCGCCGCCTCGAACTGCGGTCTTGCCGGTCCCGAACACATCCCACGCAAAGCCAATGCGGGGCGCGGTCTGGATCTTCGGCGTATTCATGACTCGTTCCTTGAACTGGGACATGCCCTGGAATGGACTGCCGCCGGTGGCGAACATGCCGATGGTGGCGGCAGGCAACACCTGACCAGAAACCGGATCGCGTCCCAGGCGGGCGCTTCCGGGCGTCGCACGATATGGTTGAATGAGTTGCGGCTGCTGTGCCGGATTATATTCCTCCATGTTGAATGCGGAGAGTTGATCGCCCGCGCTCCACGTCGGCTGTATGTGGTAGAAGCGGAGACCCGCATCGATCGTGAAGCGCCGCGAAATCTTCCAGGTGTCCTGCGCGAACCATTCGAAGTTCGTATAGCGAGCATGGGCGTGAGGGTGGCCATTCGACTCGGTGTAGCTCTGGACGCTACCGAGCAGGGCATTCGAGTACGCGTAGTTGGAATCCAGGGGGTTGTTGGTATCCCGGTTGAAATTGAACGTTCCATTGAAAGACGAGGAACGCTGGGCATTGCGCGTGGTGTGCTCGAGATAAACACCGAATTTCATATTGTGCGCGCCGCGGATGACGGAAAGATTGTCGGACCAGTTCCAGATGTTATTGGTGCCAAAGAATGGGAAGCGCGCCTCAATATTCAGAACCCCAGCGTTGGGGACACCGCCGAAGTTCGCATTCGGCACCAGATTGAACGGGTTCGCCTCTGGATAGAACTGTGGCAAGCTAAGGCCCACTTTGCTTCGAACGTTGCGGTCAAGGCCCGACTGGTTTAGCGGGTCAACCGTCTGCTTTGCGCGGTTTACCCCGAAGGTGAACTCATTGATGATGGTGGGCGTGAACGTGTGTATGAGGGTGCTTACCAATCCGGCTGAACGAATCTGATACTTGATGGGCAATTGAGGCCAACTGGAACTCGCCAGAACGAAATTGAATTCACCCTTATAGGCTTCATAGTCCTGAATACCTCGAGCGTAGAATCGAGTATTGGCGCCGATATTCCAGTCAATGCGCAGGATGGAATCACGCCGAGGCTGATTTACCGAAGACTGAATCAGGGAATTATAGGAGGTTGAAATCCCCGGCGCATTGGGTAGCGGCAGCATATTCAGCAGACCCTGGCCGTTCTTATCGATTCGACCTTGGGGGACGATATTTCCGGGAAATGGGTTCCGGTTGTTGAGGGGATCTCTAATGGAGATCGACGCCCCGCCCTGATCGCGCGAGGCAGAGAAGTCGCCCTGTCTTTCGGCGGCCGTCGGAAAGGTTCGCTGCACAAGGTCAGTGGGATAGTTGCGTGGCAGGAATTCCTGTGACCAGAAAAAGAAGAGCTTGTCTTTCCCCGAGTTGAACTTACCGGGCCAGTAAATGGGCCCGCCCAGGAAGTATCCGGGATAATTGAAGCGGTACGCCGGCCTCTTCAAGCCTCCTCTGTTGCGAAAGAACTCGTTGGCATTCAAGGCTTCATTCCGAAGAAAATAGTATGCGCCACCGCGGAATTCCTGAGTACCTCCCTTGATTACGGTGTTGATCGTGCCTCCGGATGAGCGCCCGTACTCCGCCTGATAGTTTGTCAGCAAGACCTTCACTTCGGCCACCGCATCAATCGACGGCGCCAGATACGGGCCCGTCATGGATCCGGTGTCGAGCGATGAGATGCCATCCAGAGTCAGATTGACGGTTCCGGTACGGTTGCCGTTAATGCTGATGCTCGAGAAATTGTTCCATCCGGGCGCGTTTCGATTCTGCGTGTCGACGACACCCGGCAGCAATTTGACCAAGCCGAGGTAGTCACGGCCCTTCAACGGAATATTCTCGGTCTGGGTTATATCGATAAGGCCAGCACGCTCCGCGCTCTGAGTCTGGATCCGGACGGCTTCCGCGGTAACGGAGACGACCTCGGTGACATCGCCGATTTCGAGCTTTATGGCGGGAAGGGTAAGGCGATCATTGGCGGTGACGTTTACTTCACTCTCATGGCGTTTGAAGCCGCCCGCCGTGATAACGATCCTGTATACGCCACGAAGCAGTTGCGGGACGACAAAATCGCCGTTGTTATTCGTGGTTACCTCGCGAGACGTAGCCGTTTCAACACTAACGACAGTAACGGCTGCACCGGGAATTGCGCTGCCGGTAGGATCCGTCACCGTACCGGCAATTTGCCCGGTGAGCCCCTGCGCTGCCAGATTCCCCACGCCAACGCATAATACCAATGCGATGAGGATAAAAGATCGTAAAGTCATAGTACCTCCACCAAGCGGTTTCAAGTCTTTTATCACGAAAGGAATTGGTGAACAAGAGCAATCAGACACAGCTAGCGAAACTTTAATGTAAGGACCTATACGGACCGACTTGGAGGTAACCGTCAGAGCAACCCCAGTCTTGAAGCCGCCCGGGGGGGCATGTCGATCCGGGTGCATGAACGATTCGATCTCTTCCCTGGATCATGGCGAGCCACTGGTGAGGCGCTTTCGGGCGAGCGGGATGACGCGGAAGGACTTCGCCGCGCGGTCCGGCATCTCCGTTTCCACGCGCGATTACTACGTGCGACATGCCCGGTTAGAGGGTTGCACCACCTACAAGCTGAGCCAATTCCCGCCAGGGATCGATGCTCCAGTACCCATTGGCGGCGCCACTCGTTGACGGCGCGACAAACAGTCTGGTTGAACCGACGGTGGCTAACTGCAACCCGTATTCCACTCTCTGTGAGTTCAAGAACACCTTCGCGGCCTTCTTTCCATTGAATGCCAGCACCAATGGGGTAAACTGGGAGACCTTCGACCTCACATCGTCCGGAAGCGCGCGACCAAAGTCGATGTCTGTATCGCTTCCAGCCTGGCCTTTGACGACGTCCGTGAGACCGATCCCGAACTTCAATAACTCGCAGTACTCCCATGGCGAAAGTCGTCGTGTTGTCAGGCCTACCTCGTGCAGTGTCGGCCAGAATTTGTTCCCAGGCCCCGCATAGTACTCGCCTCGCTCCGCAGAAACCTCACCAGCCGCCGTCCCACAAATGACAAGCCGCAAATCCTTTTTGAGAACGTCCTTGAGCACCGAGGCACCTCCCTCGCCCACCTAACCCTTGTTTAGTCTGATCTGGTCAACAGTACCGGGATCAGTCTCATAACCTTATACCAAGTTGGGAATTGGAGAGTAGTCGCGCTGGGCGTCGCGCATGGGATGCGACAGCGAGCCGGCGAGGGTGGGCACGGCGATACGGTGGATGGGATTAGACATCAGGCAGTAGCCGAGGATGCGCAGGTGGTTGCCGACGGCATGCCCGGCCAGGAGGGCGGGGCAGGCTTGGTGAACTTCGCCGTCAAAGAAGTGATCGCGCCGAAAGTTGCCGCGTTGCATGATGTGGTGCGGGCAGCCCACGGCCACCACGCGTCGAATGCGTGCCATCGGAAGGATAGTAGCTCGACGGGCGGAAAGTTCTCAGGAAAAAGAATCTGATACCGAAGTCCTGACGATTTTCGCGGCCGATATGGGATCGCCGGCCGACCGGCGTTTACAAGAACTTCACATCGAGCTCATCCATGTGCGCGAGGACGCGATCGAAACGGAACGGCGGAGCCGGCTGCAAAAAGGTGTACTCCTCGCATGGGTCGCACATGTAGCGGAAGAATGGCTCGTTCAATCCCGGTGCATGAAATTGGATGAACCGGGTATTGTTACCGGTGAGCTGAAACGTGTGCGGCGTGCGGGCGGGAACATGCAGAAAATCGCCCGGCCGCGGGGAAGTTGCGCCTGCGTATGGGCAGGTGGGCCCTGGAATCGCTTCGCCAGCGGTTTTGGTGGGTTGGGTGTGGCGTCTCTGGACGTGAAGCCGCTTTTTGAGCGGCCGAACGAGCGATTCGACGTCTTCCGCCAATCTTACTTTGGTACGCCGTTTGAACGGGATGAGTTTTCGGCTCCGAATACCACCGGTTTTTCCGCGTGCATCGCCAGTTCCAGCACGGGCAGAAGGCAGCCGCAGGCATCTGTATCGGTTGATCCTTTGAGGTAATCCAGAATTCCCTGGTGCGCCTGCGCATCGGAAACAACGTCGTAGGAGGCCCGGTGGTACCGGTCAGAAACAATGGATTCGAACACAAATACGGGGGCAGAGATTTGTACGAGTAAATCCTTCAATAGAGGACGGCCGCTCATCTCCCAAATCGCTACGTGAAACTCGTAGTCGCAAATTACGTACGCAGATTGGTTTCCCGTTGCCGCCACGTCCTTTAGCTGCTGCAAATGGCGCTCAATTTCAGCAAGCTTCGCGGGAGTCATCCGATGCCGCGCACTCTCCAGCGCGAGAGGCTCCAAAACAGACCGCAAGCGAATCCGTTCGTCGAATTCGGGTTCCGTCAGCGCCGTCACAAACGATCCACGGTTCGGGAATGACCGCACAAGGTACTCGCGTTCCAATTGGATCATGGCCTCGCGGACGGGCCCACGGCTAACGCCGAAGCGTTTGGCAAGTTCCGCTTCTCCCAACGGCGATCCTGGCAGATAGTCCCCGGCCATGATCGCTTCCCTCACGCCGTCAGCGACTACACCGCGCAAACTCCCGGCAGGGCGTTTCACCTTCCGCACGCTCGCGCCGGATCGACGGCTCTTCCCGGCGGGATTAGATCCGGTCGCAGTCTTGCTACTTTCGCGCATCATGACATTCCATGGGAAACTTCATTCCTCCATCATCCCCCAGCGCGAGCGGAAACCAGAGGCGACAGCCAAGGTTATGAAAAATTATTCTGCTGAATTGTTGACACATTGTCAACAATCGAATAGCATCAATCCTGCCACGCTGC
>JADYZL010000580.1 GCA_020853155.1 Bryobacterales bacterium | reverse complement strand
CGCCGCGGAGACTAGGTTTCATGCCAGAGCAGATAGACGATGGCGTCCTTGCCATTGCTCTGATCCACGCCGATATTCACAACGCTGCCGTCCCCGAGGCGGCCTTGCGCCGTCGGCAACGATGCGGGTTTAGACGGATCCCACCACTCCTTGTCCGGCCCCAGGAAGAAGCGCCGCTTATCCGTGAGGTCCCGCTCATCGATGGGAGCGCTGCCGAGGAACTCGGGCCAGGACGCCGCGGGCATCTTCACTTTAAGGCGGACCAGGCGATCCCGCTCTTCGAGTTGCATCAGCCCCAGGGCCTCCGTGCCGGCCGGGAACTTCACGTGCATCGTCTTTTCCCAATCCGAGAGAACGATTTTGTCTTTTGCCACTTGCTCGGCTCCTCCACAGGATATCCACGCGAGGGAGATCGCGCTCCACAGGATCGATCGGACCACCGTCCTTCGCGCCACGGTCATTCGAGGGTCCCCCATCTTAAGAACGGCTTCCTGGTGCATTGAACTGGCCGGGCGGGATCAAGCCGCCATGCTTCCACTGGAACGTGCGCCGCAATGAGCCGATCTCATCGTACTCCCGGGCCAACCCCTGTTTGTGGAACTCGCCCATGAAGGCATCGGTGATGGTGATGCCGGCGATGGTGACCGCCTTCCCCTTGTCCCAGTTGTATCTGTCGAAGAACTTGTACTCGAACTGCAATGTATATTCCTTGCCGGTGGGCGTGTCCCTGACCGTCGCGACCCCTTTTCCCCAGACGGAATAGCCACCCACGGCGAAATACCAGTTCTTCGATTCGTCCTTGTAGTTGTACGAACTCTCGGCGGTCCTCGATGTGATCTGGTGAGTCCCCGGAGGCAGCGTTTCGACGAACGCCTTTGCCTGATCCACCTCAAATTCCAACATCTTCTTCGCGGTGGGGACTTCATCCACCATTCCTTCAAGGTCAATCGTCAGGGAACGGCCGGTGTTGTTGAAGTAATGAACGAGGTGCTTCACGGCGTCGTCGCCGATGGCGATGACGGCAGCACCCAGGAACGAACTATCCGTCAGGATTTCCTTCAGGGCGATGTAGGACAACTCCGCGCTCTTCGCTCCCCAAACACCGGACCCCGGATCCGGCGTAATCGTCGGATCATCCGCGCCGATCTTGTAATCGCGATTCGGCGGGATCACGGGCGGCGCCGGCGGCGCGACTGGAGGAGAGGGCGTGGGGTTCTTGCCCGATTTGGCAAGCATCAACTGGTCAAGCTTCTCAATGGTGTTGTGCCCCGCGATTCCATCATGCTTCAGCTTCTTATCCGTTTGGAACTTCAAGACGACGGCATGGGTTTCGTCGCCATAGATGCCATCCGGCTTCCCGGTCTTGCGGGTGGAGATGGGCAGTTTGTAGCCGAGTTCCAGGAGGGCCGTTTGAACGAGAACCACACCGGGGCCGCTTTCACGGCGCTTCATCGTCGGTTGATTCTTGAACGCATCCTGGATGCGCGTGCTGGCCGCGAAGGGTGGATAGACAAGGGGCATGGCGCTCGCCCTCCGGGGGCGTAAAAATCAGGCTCCGGGCGTTGAAATCCCTAGCTAGCTTAGCGAAATCGCCCCTCCGTACAGATCACTCCATCAAAGAATGGAATGGGCTCCATCCGGCGACGTCCGTAAGGCTCGTTCAATCGGCAATTTCGGGAACAAAGCAGACGGATGAAGCCCGGTGGGCAGGCTCTTACTATAACCTTCACTAAAAGAAATCGATCCCTTCTATTCGTTTTTTCGAATATAGGTTCGTTCCGGATCAAGTTACAATTGCCATCACTACCCTATTCCCGGATGAAGTGGAACTAAGCCGATGACAACACAAAGAACTCTTCGAGCAGCCTTTCCCTTGGCGATGATGGGCTTCTATCCCCTGATGAGTTTCGGCCAGGAGGCCGGCGTATTAGAGCAGCGATTGAAGACCTTGGAAGCGGCCGCAGCCACGGCGCAATCCTCCGCCGACAACGCCTGGATCCTGGTAAGCGCGGCCCTGGTGCTGATGATGACCGGGCCGGGGCTGGCCCTCTTCTACGGCGGGCTGGTGCGCCGGAAGAACGCGCTCAGCACGATGATGCACAGCTTTTCCCTGATGGCCGTGATGAGCATCCTGTGGGCGGTGGTGGGCTATAGCATCGCCTTCGACAGCGGGAACCCGTTCTTTGGTGGATTCGCTTACACCCTGCTTCACGGTGTCGGCACGGCGCCTAACCCGGCATACTCCGCCACACTGCCTCATCTCACGTTCATGGTGTTCCAGATGATGTTCGCGGTGATCACGCCGGCGCTCATCTCGGGCGCCTTCGCGGAACGAATGAAGTTCAGCGCGATGATCCTCTTCACGGTGCTCTGGGGCTTGTTGGTGTATTTCCCGCTGGCGCACATGGTGTGGGGAAGCGGAGGATTTCTGAATGCGTTCGGCAACGCGGGAATTCCCTGCCTGGACTTCGCGGGCGGCACGGGGGTGCATATCTCGTCGGGCGTTTCGGCGCTCGTCTGCGCGTTGTATCTGGGGAAGCGCCGCGGTTATGGAGTGGAGCCCATGAAGCCGCATAACCTGACGCTCAGCCTGATCGGCGCGTGCCTGCTATGGGTAGGCTGGTTCGGCTTCAATGCCGGCAGCGCGCTCGGCGCTTCCGGGCTGGCGGCGAACGCTTT
>JADYZL010000579.1 GCA_020853155.1 Bryobacterales bacterium | reverse complement strand
TTGACCCAGAGCGGGTGCCCGCACAAGAAGCAAGCACGAATACAACAGCAGCATCCGTGGAGCAAGAGTTCGGAGGTACATCACCCCGGTAGCGTATCATCTGCCGGAAGCCACGGGGGCAAGGATGAACAGGCCGCTCTGGACCCTAAAGCCGGGAAACGGAAAAATCGGGATACCGCCGGACACAATCAAACCACCGCGTCAGCGGCAGGCAGAGATTAGCCAGGCGTTTTACACGCCTGGATCCATCCGAACAGACACCCCGAGCGCCGCGTACAGCGGCGCCACCCACACCACAGCAAGCAAAGTATCGCGAGAGCGAGCCCACGGAGCGCCCGCCCGTTTGCGGGCGTGAGTGCCCCGCGGCAACGCCCGCCGCATCCCGATCCGCAGACCATTGCCAGTGCAATTCCCCAAAGCATTTTGCCTCAAGATCAAGCCCTTCCGCCGAACGAGTCACGCTTGTTGTCGAACTCCATTTCCCATCGCATCAACCACATAGCGCCAAACCCATCCAAGTGCACACCTCGCCGTCCGTACAATCTCTCCGTAGTGCGGCCGGGTCATCCGGCCCATCGCCCAGAACCCGGCAGGAGGAAACCGAGACCATGAAATCCACCAACCCGAAACCAAGCGAGTTCACCAAGAGAGCCAACGAACGCGCCCGTGAACAGCGCCAGACCGATTTCCTCCGCTACCTCGCCCAAGGCGAATCGATAACGGAGGCATGCGTCCTCGTCGGCATCGTTCGCTCCACCTACGAGCATTGGCGCAAACGGCATAGGGAATTCCGCGCCGCCGTCGAATCCGCCCGCGAATCCCACCGCCGCGACATCCTCTCGGGCTTCCACACCGCCGACGCCTACGCCCGCATGCTCCTCGACGCCATCCAGCGTGACGAATCCCTCCCCGCCGCCCTCCGCTACCGCGCCTCGAAGGCCATCCTCTCGCGCAAGGGCAAAGTCGACTGGCTGCCCGAGCCCCTGCCCGCCGACGCGGCCCCGCTCGCCCCTTTCGAAGACGAAGAAGACCAACAGCCCAATGCGAGCCCGCACGCCGGGGCCGCGCCCGCTCCAAGCACAACCGGCCCGGCCTTAACCGGCATTACGTCCTCCGATTCACTAGCCCCGGCGTACGGATCAAATCCGGAAAATCCGGACAAAACCCCATGCCCCCAATTCGGCGCTAACGTCATGGAGCATCAACAAGATGCACTCACGCAACGCGCCTCCGGACACCCTGCGAAATTTTGCGTCAATCCGGACAAACCCCTGCCCGGTCCGTTTACGGAAATCCACGCCGTCACCCACCCGAACGAACGTCCCCCAGCCGTAAACGCCGCCGCACTGCCTGCCGCCATCCTCAGCCAGACCTGGCTTGGCGTACAGCTTCACTGCAACCACGAAAGTCCCAAACCCTTCGAAACGGTTTACCGCAATCCACTTCCGGTTCGGCCATTCCTCAACCCCGTCCGCACAGATTCTCGCCCTCAGCATCACGAAGGCGGCTTCGTCCCTAAACCCGGAAAAGCACGGGTATGACGTTGGCCGCTCGTGTCGCATTCGAGGCTGCTCCCGGCGTGGGTCCGGCCGCACGAGGCGCTCTTTGGCAACGAGTCCAGGTTCGGCGATCAACGACAGGCACATTCCAGGGCGGCCTCAGCCGGATCCCGAGCGATGAGCTATCGAATTGCGAGCAGGTTCCGCGTTCCTTGTGCCAGCTTGTTCAGAGCCGTGGCGAGTTGGTCCGCGGACCCCGTGTGGCTAGGCGCCATCGTGGCCATCGGTGTCGCATAGAAGTGGTCGCGATGCTCCTGGGACAATGTGGCGAATTCCCCCGGACGTTTCCAGGCGCCTCGATCATCCGTGGCGATCCGGCGGAGCACGTATTCCCAATAGGAGCGCAGCTCCGGTTGGTACAGATGCCGGACCATTTCGTAGTGGTGGCTGCGGCAGTAGTTATTCTCGGCATTCGACTTCAGCGTCTGCTCCGTGTGCGGGTTCACTGAGGGCTGAATGCCATCGAGAGGGCGCGCCAGCTTGAGGCGGTCCATCGACGCCTGCATGGAGAACTCGGGCGCACCCTCCAGCAGATCGGCCAGCGCCTCCATGAGGCTCTGGGAAGCCGTGGAGATCTCTTGGAGCTTCGGGTCATGCCCTTGGCCCACCCCGCCGCGCCACGCCTCCATCTCAAGCGAGCCTTCGAGCAAGGAGAGCAGCAGTGCCCGGTTGGCGAGGGTGCGAGCCATATCGATCGCGTCTCGCCGCCACAGTTCGTTGGAATACGCCCCGGCGCTCATCTGGCTGAGCTTTTCGAGCGCATCCGGTGCGGCGGTGAGGAGAGGACGAATCCGGTCGCGCTCGACCTTCAGTTGCGCGAGGCGTTCCGGCGTCAACTCGATGAAGGCGGGATTGGTGAGCGTGCGAAACTGCGGGTCGCCGAACGTGATGGCGCCCGCGCCCTGGTGCATCCAGTGGGATGCTTCCGACGCCGGCAGAAACGCATTCCAGATCGCTGCCATGCGTGCGCGCAGCGCTTCCGGGTAGCGGGAGGAAACGTAGCGCGCAAGCGCCGCTTCCGGCGTGGCGCGCTCGGGCTTCCAGGCATTGTCCGCCAGATACTCGA
The DNA here is from genome assembly GCA_020853155.1 of Bryobacterales bacterium. GTDB lineage: Bacteria > Acidobacteriota > Terriglobia > Bryobacterales > Bryobacteraceae > JACTMJ01. The sequence goes on along the minus strand of JADYZL010000579.1, from coordinate 594 downwards.
GCATGAAGGTATCGTTGTGCGAAATCTCGCTCCAGACGACGAGACCGCGGCATTTTTCATCCGCCGCCGCTTCGGCGATGCGAGGCGCGAGATCGTGGTAATCCTCGTGCATGTCGCTGTTCCAGGCGAAGCCATGGAAGATGCCGAAGATCCAGGGGAAGTGGCCCAGCACGCCCCAATCCTTGTAGGTCTTGCGGCCTTTGACGTCCGCCGTGTAGTCCAGAAGAATCGTTCGGGTTGGGTCGAACTCCGAAAGCAGTTTGGCGACATCGGGGTTCTTCCACCATCCCCAAAGATCCCAACTGGCGATGAGCAGCGGCGTGTCCGGATACTCCTTGCGGATCTTCTCCTGTGTCCGCCGGTACACGTAAAGTTTTCGCTGGAGATTGTCCTCATCGGAGGCGCCAAACGTTCTTTCCGCCATGCCGATAGTGTGGAAGAGGCGTGGCGCGCGGCGGCTGTACTCGCCAATGTGTGTCTTCGTCCAGTGCCAGTAAAGGTCCCAGGTCTCCTGCTTCTCGATATCCCAGATCGCGTGCGTGGGAAGTTGATACCCGGTCTTCTGGTCGGTGATCAGCGGGAAATCCGGGCGGC
>JADYZL010000578.1 GCA_020853155.1 Bryobacterales bacterium | reverse complement strand
GCCGGGAACCCTGTTTGACCTTCTCGGGCCGGAGGCGGTGGTGCCCGAAGAGATCCGGCACGAACTGCATCCCGGCGTGGCGACCGGGTTGGCCTACACGCCCACCGGCGGCGATGTGCTCTATATCGAGAGCACCATCCTGCCCGATGGCAAGGGCCTCACGCTCACCGGCCAGCTCGGCGACGTGATGAAAGAGAGCGCGCAAGCGGCGCAGAGCTACATTTGGAGCCATGCGGCCACCTTCGGAATCGATCCGGAGATGTTCAAGAAGAACGGGCTGCACATCCATGTGCCTGCGGGCGCCACTCCCAAGGATGGGCCGTCGGCCGGCATCACGATGGCGGTCTCGATGGTCTCCGTCTATACCGGCAACGCCATGCGCGCCGATACCGCGATGACGGGCGAACTCACGCTCACCGGCCTCGTGACGCCGATCGGGGGCATCAAGGAGAAGGTGCTTGCGGCCCGGCGCGGTGGCATCAAGCGGATCATCCTCCCGGAAGGCAACCGGAAAGATCTCCACGACCTGCCGCCACATGTGCGGGAAGATACCGAGTTTGTCTTCGTCAAGCGCATCGACGATGTGATTGCAGAGGCGATCCCGGCCCTAAAGGAAATCCTGCATCTGGCTGCCGTCTAACGTCAGCCATCTTGCCGCGATCAAGAATGAAAAGGCTCCCCGGCCCGAAGTTGGGGAGCCTTTTCTGTCCACACCAATCCGCGAACTTAGCCCCGCCCCGCAGCCAGGCTTTACAATTGCCTTGTGCGCCGCTTGCCAGATTGGTTCCTCAACGCTGCCCCTGGGCTGGCGCTGTTTCTTCTGAATCTGGCCATCGTCTGGCCCCTGCTCTCGCTCGAATATCCGGCGGACTTCGCTTCGATCGAGGGCGCGTTCATCGGGATTGCCACCCACCTCCGCCAGCATTTCTCCCTGACGGGCTGGTTTCCCTATTGGTACGGAGGCATCCCGTTTCCGAGTACGTATCCGCCGTTGTCGCACGTGATCACGGCGCTTTGGTCCTGGGCGTCCGGGCATTCGGTGGCGCTCAGCTACCACCAAATTTCGGCCGTAGTCTATAGCCTCACCCCACCGGCGCTCTCCTGCCTCGCTCTCAGCTTACGCGCGCCGCGCTGGCCGGCCTGGATGGCGGGGCTCTTTGCCACACTGGCGTCGCCCTCGGCATGGCTCATCCACCCAATCGGTTCGGAGATGGGCGGCTGGCGGCACGCGCGGCGCTTCCAGGTGCTGGTCTCGTTTGGCGAGTATCCCAACCTCACTTCGATTCTCTTCTGCCTGATCGCGCTAGCCCTTCTTGCGCTCGCTTTTCGCTACAGGAATCCGCTCTGGAGTGTTCTCGCGAGCCTCGCATGCGCAGCCACGGCGCTAAGCAACTGGCTGGGCGCATTCGTTCTGGCGCTCGGCGTTCTGGCGCTCTTGTTGAGCCAGGAGGATGTGTTTGCGCGCGGCCGATGGATCCAGGCGGCGCTGATCGCCGTGTTCGCTTATGGCGTGGCCGCGCCTTGGCTGCCCCCCAGCACCATCGCCGCGGTTCGTAGGAACGCCCCTTTCGTCGGCGGCCACTACGAGAGTTCCGCACTCGTTTATGTCTACGCTGCGGCTGGGTTCTTGCTGGCGTTTGTACTGCTCTGGGCGTTGCGCGCCATGGGAACCAGCCGGGCGCTGCGCTTCTCCGCGTTCTGGAGTTTGTTCCTTGGCGGAACGGTGCTTCTGGCGGCAAAGCAAGGGATCGAATTGCTGCCCCAGTCGATGCGCTACCACGTCGCCATGGAACTCGCGCTTGCCATGCTGATCGTGATCGGCGGTTGCTGGTTTTTGCGCGAGGCGCTCAACCGTCCACGCCTAGCGAATGCTTTTCTTGCGGTGCTGCTTGTATTGGGCGCCATTCAGGCGCCGGTCACCTGGGGCTACGCCCGCTCGCTCATTCGCGTCGGGGATGCGTCTCAATCGATCGAGGCGCAGACCGTCCGATGGGTGGAATCGAAGCTCCCTGGTCAGCGCGTCTATCTGCCGGGAAGCATCAGCTTCTGGGCGGATGCCTTTGGAACCGTTACCCAATTCGGTGGCGGCTTCGACAATGGAATTGAGAACCCCACATATCTGCACGTGAAGTATCAGATCGAATCCGGTGAAGGCGCGGGCGCGCGGGAAGGGGAGATCGGCATCACGTGGCTCAAGGCCTACGGGGTCCGGGCGGCGCAAGTGCCCCTTGCGGATGGCCCGGCCCATCTCCGCATGTTCCGGAATCCCGCGAAGTTCGACGGGCTGCTCGAACCGCTCTGGGAACACATGGGCACGCGCATGTACCGCGTGCCCGCGCGGCACGGAGGCTTAGCGTTCGTGGTGCCGGAAGTGGCCGTGCCCCGCAGCAGGCCCAAGGATGGCCTCGATGTGGCGGAGGCCCAGCGCTACGTGTCGGCGCTCGAAGATGCCGCTATGCCGGTGACGCAATTCGAATGGCGAGGGCCGGGCGAAGCTGCCATCGAGGCCAATCCCGGCGCGGCGCAGGCGATCTCCGTGCAGGTTTCCTACCACCCCGGCTGGGAGGCCACGTCCGGCGGGAGCGCCCTACGCGTGGAAGAAGACGGGCTCGGGCAAATTGTTCTGCACCCTGGGCCGGGGCGGCATCAGATTCGGCTCGTGTTCACCGGCGGAACCGAGCGCATCCTCACCCGCGCCGCCTCGGGAGTCTGCCTGCTCGTGTTCCTGGTTGTCGCAATTCCGCCCGCGCGCAATCGCGCCCTGGCTTGGCTCGCTCCCCATGCACCGGGCCTCACGCGCTGGTTTGGGCACGCAAGATCCTAACCGCATTGCGAGATTCCGGAGAACCCCAGCGTCCGCGAGGCGTTGCAGCCGGGCCTATGCGGATACGAGATCCCGCAGGTTCCCACCCACGATCATGCTGGCCTGATACTTGTCTCCGCCGGGGCCGGGCCAATGCGTTTCGATGCTGATGTAACCGCGGTAGCCGTCCCGGATCAGATCGTCGATCTGCGCTTTCCAGTTGGTGTCCTTTGTGCCGAGCGGCCCCCATTCGGGCGTGAAGCCGTCCCCAACCATGGTGCAATCCTTGGCGTGGACATGGACAATGCGATCCTTCGGCAGCGCCGAGTAACCTTCGGGATATCCCTTGCCGCCGGCGCACACGGCGTTGGCGGGGTCCCAGACCAGATTGAGGTTCGGATGGTCGATCATGCCAAGCATGGCAGCCGCTTCCTCGCCCGTGGCCACGTTGCAGGCGTGCTCGTTCTCAAGGCCGATGATGAGGTCTTCCTGCTGCGCGCGTTCGGCCATCTTGCCCAGTGCGTCCACTACTTGCGGATAGGTATCGGCAGGGCGGATCGTTCTCCAATAGGAGAATACCCTGAGGATCTTCGCACCGGTCAGGTGCGCGATCTCGACGGCCCGGTCGAGCAAACGTGGCTGGTCCTCGATGGTGTTCTTTGATCCGAAAATGTCCTGATGGAAGCGCTCATCGAGGGGCGGCCCTCCGGGCAGAACGCACTTGAGGATCGGTGTTGAGAGCCCGATCACCGTAAGGCCGCGATCCTTGCACGCCTTGGTGAACTCCTTCACCTCGTCGTCGCTCAGCAGCATGACGTTCTTTCCGAAGACCATGCGCAGCTCCGCGCCGGTCATGCCCAGGCTCTGCATGGAGTCGAGGGTCTTGTCGAGATCCACGGCGAACTCATCGGTAATGGCCGCAATCGGCAGTCGAAGGGACATCGGGACAATCCTTTCCGGGAACGGAGATCCTTGCGAAACGAACTGGACGAGGCCGCGCTAGACGGCCAGCGCGCCTGCCTTGCGATCCGCCATCGGGACGAAATCCCGGCGGCCATGGCCAAGGTACACCTGGCGCGGACGGGCAATTTTCTGTTCCTTGTCAACCACCAGTTCTTCCCACTGAGCAAGCCAGCCGGGCGTGCGCGGAATCGCGAACAGCACCGTGAAATAAGCGGGGTTGAAGCCCATCGCCTGATAAATAATGCCGGAATAGAAGTCAACGTTCGGATACAGCTTGCGGGAGACGAAGTACTCGTCCTGCAGGGCGATCTTCTCGAGTTCCAGCGCGATCTCCAGCTTTGGGTTGCGCCCGGTGACGGCGAAGACTTCGTCCGCGATCCGTTTGATGATTTTGGCGCGTGGGTCGTAGTTCTTGTAGACACGGTGACCGAAGCCCATCAGCCGCCGGTGGCCCGCTTTCACGTCGTCGATGAATGCCGGGATGTTCTTGATGTCGTGGATCTCGTCAAGCATCCGCAGCACGGCTTCATTCGCCCCGCCATGCAGCGGGCCGGAAAGCGCGGAAATCGCCGCGGAGGTGGTGAGATACGGGTCCGCCTGCGAACTGCCCACGGTCCGCATGGTGGTGGAGGAGCAATTCTGCTCGTGATCGAGGTGCAGGATGAAGAGCACTTCGAGCGCGCGCGAGAGAACCGGGTTCGGCTGAAAATGGTTCTCGGTCTTGCGCCAGAGCATCTGCATCAGGTTTTCCACATAGCCGAGGCCGTCGACGGGATAGTTATAGG
>JADYZL010000577.1 GCA_020853155.1 Bryobacterales bacterium | reverse complement strand
CCACATACAGTCTAACCATTCAATCGCTCCTTCAATGCCGTTCCGTCTTTACGGCGGGAAATGCATCGACAACCTGGATCACACTCGGCGCCTCGCGCATGACATTGTTCTCAAATAAGCATCCATTGGGGATCGTGTTCGGAAATTGTGCCGAAGCGTCTGGCGCGATCTGGTTGGTAGTAAACCTTTCTAGCGGAAAAACAAGAACCGGCTGGATCAAGAATAGCCTTAACTTGAACAAAACTCAACGAAAAATTGCGGTCTCCAGGGCGCGCCCGGGCGCGTGAAAGCCAACCGGCGAATCGACGCAAATCGGCGGGAGGACGGGCGCACTCCTCCCCTTGAAGCGCTGCCCGCCGGTCTTGCACTAAAACGCCCGGGTTCGGCTATTGGATGTCCCCACGCTGTTTGTGAGCGTGACCGTTACCGACGAGACGGCGTTGCTCCCGTTCTGCACCGTGAACGGGATCGTCAGCTTGAAGGCGCTTCCATTATCGCGGCCCGGCGAGCTATCGAACCAGGAAGCGGCGCCCGTTGTCAGCGGAATCGTGAGTTCGGTGGTTTGCAGGTTGGTTCCCGCCGATGCCACAAACGTCACGCGCGCCGAGGTCAAATCCCGGGGCGTCGAGTATCCGGTCATTACCACCGTGAATCCGCCGGCGTTGTTCTGGACGGCGAGGTTGTCCGCAAGGAAGGGGGCGCTTCTGGCGATGGTAAATTCCTGGGAGGCCGTGGGTCCTCCTCCTTGAATCGCCACTGTCACCCGCGCCGTGCCCGCCACCGTTCCGGTTTGCACGCGCTGCACGGGGAGGCCCTCAAAGACCGCCTGGGTCGAATTGGCCGGGATCGTGAAATCCGCGGTTCGCCGGCCGTTCAGGAACTGCACCCGGGGATCGTCCACGTTGTTGGGAACATTGGGAGTGAAAGTCAAGGTTGCCGTTCCCTTCAGTTCCACGGGGTAGGGCTGCGCCAATTGCACCACCACGTCTTTCTGTTCGGCTGGAACCGGGTTCGGAAAGCTATTGACGGAGAGCGCGGGGATCGGCGCCGAAGTTACCGCAATCGTAAACTCGCGCGAGGCCGTCTGCCCCGCGGAATCCCTGACGGTGAGGGTGAACGTCGCGGTTTGAGCGCCGGAACTTGGCGTCCCCTCGATGTGGAAGATCTCAGAGTTTTTAGGGTCCGTGTAGAAACTCAGCCCCTGCGGCAAAGCTCCGGCGGGGGGCTGCCAAGTGTACCCAGGCGTCCCGCCCGTCGCCGTTACCTGTTGGTCGTAGTTCTGTCCCACCTGCGCGGGCGGCAGCGAGGAAGTGGTGATGGCCGGTTGCGGCCCCCCCACATTCAGTATGTAGATTCGGGTGACTTCCCGTAGCGCAGTCGAAGCTTGGATGGTAAACGTCCGGGGCCCGGCCGTCGGGAATCTCCAACTCAGAAGGCCCGTCGACTTGTGAATGGAAAGACCGGGTACGTTCCCTGCCAACGTCCACGTCACGGTGGGCTCATCCGCGCTCAGGCCGGAAAGCGAGAGCTGCTGGCTGTCATCGACATTGATGACCGCGCCGGGCAAGGTCTCCGGCTGAATACTCAAAGCGTTGGCCAGGACAAGAATCGTAAAGTTCCTTGAGACCTGGGTATTGCCGGCGTCCCGCAACGTCACATCAAGACGAAACGATCCCGCGGTGGTGGGCGTGCCGCTAATCCGAACGTTCCAGGTTTGCCGGTTGTCGTCATTGACGGTATCGACGCGGAAGCCTGCCGCGGCCAACTGCGCAGCTTGGGCGGAGTTCACTTCAAAGCGGTAAGGCGCGGTTCCATTGAGCGCGGTTATGGCGATGCCCGCGCCCCCCGGACCATAGGGCTGGTTCACGACACCGAAGGGCAGTGAGGCCGCGGAAATGTCCAATCCTCCCCCCGAGATCGTCAGTTGCAGGGTGCGGACGGGAGTCTCAAGTCCGGAAGGCCCGTGTTTTGCGCTCACGCGCACCGTGAAGGTTTGTGAGGGCGCGCTGATCGGCCCAGGAATTCCCGCGAAAGCCCCTGTCAACGGGTTGAAGGTGATGCCATCGGGCAATGAGGGCGCTCCGCTTACGAGCGTCCATTGGTAATCCGACGCAGGGGCCGTCGGTCCACCCGCGAGCGCTAGCGGCGCGGAATAGGCAATCCCCACGCGCGCCGCTGGCAGGGATGCAGTGCTCACCACGAACTCCTGTATCGTCAGGGTGAAAGTCTTCTGTCCGGACGATTGGCTTGGCGGGGCCTTGTCGTCCACTACACGGATCGTGAACGTGAATGTCCCCGCCGCGTTCGGCGTCCCGCTCAGAACCCCTGTAGCCGGGTGCAAGCTGAGGCCGCCCGGCAGCGTGCTTCCGGATGCCACGGACCAGGTATAGTTTCCATTCCCACCTGTCGCCTCCAGATCCGCCGTGAACGGGAGACCCGCCGTACGCGTACCCAGATTCGATTCGTTCGAAATGGTGAGCGTGGTGTCGCCGATCACCGTGAAGGTAGCGGCGTTCGATGTGGCGCCGTTCACCGTCACCGTTACCGGGATATCCCCCGGCGTGGCAAGCGCGGCGTCCGGAATGGGGAGCGTTGCCGTGGTGACCGGGCTTCCGGTTACCGCTACCGATCCCGTGGGAATCGCGGTTCCGCCGAAATTCACCGACGTCTGCAAGCCGACATATCCCAAGCCCACGATCTGCAGTACCAGATTCGTGCTGCCTGCCGCCCGGCTGGATGGGTTCAGAGACGTAATGACCGGCGCGATTGTGAGCGAGAGGAGCTTTGTGGCAGGGGCGGTATTGGCATCCGCGTCGTCTACTTGCACCGTGAAAGAGAAAGCACCGGCTGCCAGTGGGGTCCCGGAGATCGTCCCGCCCGCGCTCAAGTCCAACCCGGCGGGAAGCGAACTGCCGGATGCCATGGACCACGTGTACGGACCACCATCCCCGCCGTTTGCCGTCAACGGAGTGTTGTAGGGCGTGCCCGCCGTACCGCCTGGAAGCGGAGACAACGTCACCACTTGAATCGGCGGGTTCGTGATCGTGATCGCGATCGCGCCGGAAGTGGCGGTCTGCTGTGGGGTTCCGCTATCCGTCACTGTCACGGTGACCGAACTCGTGGCCGCCAGGGTGGGCGTGCCCTCAATCACGCCAGTGGTTGGGTTGAGCGCCAAACCCGCCGGCAGAGTTCCACTGCTGAGCGTATACGTAAACGGACCCGTGCCGCCCGCGATGGATGGGTTGCCGCCCGTAATGGCGGCGTTGCGGACGCCATTGATCGTGGATGAGTAGGAGAGCGTCAACGCGGATGTCACCGTGAACGGGAGAGTTCCGGAAGTCTGCGCGTCCGGATTCCGCACGAGCACCTGCCGCAGGCCGACCGCCGCAAGCGCCGCCGCGGGAATCGTGGCGCCAAGCTGCGTGGCGCTCCCGAATGTCGTCGCGAGGTCGCCGCCCGCGAACACAATCACTGCCCCGTTGACAAAATTCGTTCCCGTAACGGTAAGGGGCAGCGCTCCGCTTCCTGCCACTGCCGAGGCCGGGCTCAACACGGTCAACGTGGGCGCGGGTAAGGGAGTGGGCGTCACGGTGAAGGTGACCGAATTCGAATCCGGCACCCCGGGGTTTCTCACCAGCACGGGCTTTCCGCCGTCGGTGGCAATGCTTGCCGCGGGGACGGCGACGGTCAACTCCGTGGCGGTCTGCGTGCCCGGCGTCAGTGCGGTTCCGTCGAACACCACACTCGAAGCGCTGACGAAATTCGTACCGGTCACTGTGAGGGTGAACCCGGGGGAGCCCGCCACTGCGGTATTGGGGTTGATTGTACTGACGGTGGGGATGCCGACGATGGTGAATACGGAAGGGGCCGAGGTCTCATTCCCCGGCGCGGGATTGCGCACGGTCACATTCACCGTTCCCGGTGTTGAGAGCAGATTCGTGGGGATGGTTGCCTTGATTGAGGTGGCGCTATCGAACGTGGTGGCCAAATCGGTGGAGCCGAATATCACCACGGAACCGCTCACGAATCCAGTCCCGGTCACCGTAATCTCTTGAGGAAGAGCCTGATCTTCCACCACGAAGTTCGGGGTCAGCGTACTAATTGTGGGGGTCTGCGCGAGGAGGGGCGTCGCCCATGCTAGCAGCAGCAACGCCGCGATGCCGAATCCGACTGCCGATTGCCTGAATGCGCTCCATCGCGCCGTTGCCTGAAATCGTGCCATCCTGTCCCCCCGCGTTCGTCTCTGCTGGTCCATTCGCTCGTGTATTCCGGATCGATCCACTCTAGGGCGCGCTAAAGCCTGGGGCGCCCGCCGTGATGGTGACGGGTGTCGCTGGTGGTGTTACCGGCGGCGTTCCGGGATTGCCGGGCGAGCCCTTGGAGCCCCCTCCACTCAGGGCCACGGCCGCGCCGACGCCGCCCGCCACCGCGAGCAGCACGCCGATCAACACACCCTTGTTGCTGCCGCCGCTCGCCTTGACGACCGGAGCCGCGTTGGTCTGGGAAATCCGCGCCGTCGCCTTATTGCCGTTCGCGGAGGCAGTCACGCGGATTTCAAAATTGCCCACCACGTTATTGGGCCGCATGCCCTGGACACGGGCCACACCTTTGTCGTCCGTGGTCGTGCTCGCCTGGCTGCTACCATCGACGAAGATCGCGCTCGCCCCCATCGCGGGCGTCGTGAAGCTAACCGCCGCGCCTGCCACCGGCTTCCCGGCGGCATCCACCACGCGAACGACCGGGGACCGCATCGTCAGCTCCCGCACGTTGTTAATGGAGCCCTCGCCTTCCAAGACCACGATGCGTAGCGGGTCTCCGGCGGCCTGCTGCGCGAGAACCGCGCCCATCGCCGGACCTGGCGCGAGGGTCAACGCCAATAGCAGGGACAGCCATCCGGCCGGACTCATGGAATTCCACATCCGCCGGATACGCTGCATCCGATTCCGATCGTTCATGTGCCCTCCGCTTTCCCAACGGCTCCGTTACGTCTGCATCCCGCACGCAGCGCGTGCGAAATCTCTCGAGTAACATCTTTTTCGATGCGGCAATTATAACGTAGGGCCTCTCGACAAAATCTTGACCCGGCAAAGGTTTACACTCGCAAACTCCCCCGTTTTTCACTTGCAATCGCCTGAGTACTCTTTGTAAAGTTGTGGCAGTAGAACCAGGACTGTTTCACCATTTCTATGGCATCCAGGCCAGTTGAGCTACCTCTCTCTTCTTGGGCGCCTCCGGCGAGTCCTCTGCGCATTGAGTACTCGAACGAGGTGATGGAGGAGATGCGCGCCCGCGCGACGGAGGGTTTTTATAAACTCACGCGCGGCGGTGTGGAAATTGCCGGTCTGCTTCTGGGGAGCGTGCATCATGATTCCATCCGGGTGCTTGCGCAACTGCCGTTTGAAATTGAATATGCGTATGGTCCCGTCTTCTCCCTCTCTCCGCGGGACTTAGCTTACGTCCGGAAACTGATCGACGATGTATCGAACTCCAGTCTTCCCGATTCTCTCCACGGGAAGGGCTACCGGGTACTGGGTCTGTACATTTCGCACTCCCGTAGCGGGATGACGCTTTCAGAGGAAGAAAGCCGCCTCATTGACCAACTCTTCCCCCATAACTGGCAGACGGTTCTGATCCTGAAGCCATCGCGCACATCGGAAACCGCAGCCACTTTTTATGTCCGGGAGCCCGATGGGGAGATGCGGGCGAACCAGCCGTACGGGCTTTTCGTGGTGACTCCGGCGATGGGTGAACGCCGCGCGCGCCCCGCTGCTTCGCCGGATGCCTCACTCATTGCTCTTGCCGGCGCTGCCAGCAACACTGCCACCGTCAAGGAAGCGCCTATTCCGTCCCCACCGCCCGTGCCTCGTACGGCCGGGCCGCCTGCAGATGCGCCGCCCGCGGCAACACCGCCCCCGCGGGAGTCCCGAGTGCTGCCGCCGCCGGCGCCTGAGCAAACGGCTGCGCGAATGCAGACTTCGGCGCCCTCTCCTCTGGAGGAAGATCTCCTCGCGAGGCGGGCATTACCGGAGAGGAAGCCCCTTCCTCCGCCGATCCCATCGCGAGCCGCCGCTCCGTCGCAGCCCCCGGTTCTAGCGCCTCAAGCGAGCGAGGAACCGGCGCCCGAAGCGCTTCGGAAGGCACAATCGCCGGAGGTTGCAGACAACTCCACCCGCGAGATCGAGCGTCTGTCGCTGCCGCGGCCGCTGGCTGCGCTGGTGGTGGAGCCGGATCCGCCGATGGCTGCACCGACGTCCGTGGAAATTGCGCCGGACCCCCCCCAGGGTTCGGCTTCCCCAGTTTTGGAATCTCCGGAATGGCACGAGGAAGAGGCCGTTCCCCGATTCCGGGCGACGCCGTGGCTCCACTGGGCGCTCCCTTCGATCGGGCTGGTGCTGTTGCTGGTTCTGGGATATCTCGTCTATCACCTGCTCAATGGGGCGCCACCCACCGTCATGTTCTTTACTCGCGCCGTGGGAGAGAACCCGGAGGTGATCTGGCAGTTGAAGGGTCTCAGTGATGCCCGCTCCGCCGTCATCACCATCGAAACCGATGGGGAAACGCGCCGGATCGACCTGATTCGCGCCGGGAGGCTCTCTGGCGCCTATAAAGACCCCTTCCTCAAGGGAACATCGAAGGTCATGCTCGACATTGAGCGCGCTTCCGGGGAAGCGATTCACCGGGTCGCCACATTGGTTCCCGCGGATTCCGTCGTGGATTACCTGAGTGGCGGATTGCTTCCGGATGCCGTCCCAGCAGGCACCGTCGAAGTCGAAAGGCCCGTAGCGCAGAGCGGCTCCGTTTCCGATGGGATGCCGCGGGAGGCGCCGGACCTGTCCCTCTCCGTGCGCGCTCCGGAACCGATTCTGGCCACTCCGGTGGAGCGGCCGACGGGGCCGGCTCCGGCTCCTGTTTCCACGATGGCAACTTCCCAGTTAGCGCCGGCGGCTGGTGCGGTTCCCGTAAAGCTTCCCGCGGCAGGGCTGTCAGCCGGGCCGCGCGAGGCCGTAACGGCCGCCAGCCTCAGCCGCCCACAATCCACGAGCGCCACTCCGCCGCCTCCCAGCCCCGAAGCTCCGGTGCGGGCGAGGGTCACGGAGGCGCCGGTGAGGGTGCAGGCTGAAGCCCCGCGCCCCGCAACCGCGACAGAATCGAATGCAGCGCTTCGCCCCGCGGCGCGTACGAACGGCAGCATCGCCCCGGCGCCGCCCGCCCCGGCAAGCCCGACGGCTCCCACCAGTGTGGTCCGGCCTGTGCAAAGCCTTCCATCCGTGCAGCAGCCGCCCCTCGTGAGCGCACCGGTTCCCAATGTAAAACCACCCGCGCCGGCGAATCCTGCCCCTGCTCGCGTAACCGCCGGACGCATCCTCTGGACTGGCCAACTGAAGAAGAACCAAAATCTCCAGATCAACGGGAAGAAGGCAAGCTTCGGCGTTCTAAATGGCGCGCTGCCGGGAACACCCGTCCATGTGAACGCGTTACCCGGCGAACTCACCCCGCAGGGCTTAGTGGTGTATACATCGAATCCGCGTTATAAGGATCTCCGGAACGCGGTCGAGCCTCCCGGACCCACAAATGGCTGGAGCCAGACCCGTTACGTCTTCGATCCCGTGCGCGCCAATTCTCTCGTCGTCGTCGGCAGCCCGAGCGAGGCGAACCAGTGGCAGGGTGTCTCAATCCAGAACGGCGACAAGGCCGCCTCGGTCATTGTGATGAATTGGCAAGTCTTCGAGCCGTAACCCCAGGCGGGACAGTGGGTATAGGCCTCCTGGAAAGAGGCGCGTGCGTTGGCGCGCCTCTTCGGAAGGAGAGAAGAATAGGCCGGCCGGGTCTATGCGTAGCTGGCGGCTTGGCTGCGCCGCTTGTGCGGCGCCGGGGAATTGCCCTTGTGACGAGGAGTGGCGGACCTTGCGCGGCCAGCGGGCCGGGCCTCCCCTTTTGCGCGCACTTCCGAAGCCAGACGGCCTGCACTCTCTGACCGCACGGCGGCGGCCGAAGCGCGATGCTCCTGTAGAGCGCTGTGCTGCAAGTTGCGGGGAAGCGGCTGGAGTTGCAGGCGCGTATTGAGCGCCTTCTCAATGCGGCGGACTTCCGCGCGTTCGCCCGGCATGACAAACGTATGGGCAATGCCGGTTTGGCCGGCGCGGCCCGTGCGCCCCACCCGGTGGATGAAGTCCTCGGGTACCTGCGGCAGGTCGTAGTTCACCACGTGGGAGATGCTATCGACGTGGATGCCGCGGGAAGCGACGTCCGTGGCCACCAGGATGCGGTATTCGCCGTCCTGGAAGCCTTTGAGCGCCTTATTCCGCTGAGATTGCGTGCGATTGCCGTGGATGGAAGTGGACGCGAAGCCGGTTCGATCCAACTGCCGCGCAAGCCGCTCCGCGCCGTGCTTGGTGCGGGAGAAAACCAGGAAGGTACCCTCCTCGCGGTCGAGCAGGTGGCAAAGCAGATCGAACTTCGCATCCTTGCCGATCTCATAGGCATGGAGTTCCACCTGCGCGGACGCCTCCGAAGTGGGCCCGATTGCAATGCGCGCGGGATTCTTCACGTGCTTCTCGACGAGGTGCGCCACCGATTTTTCGATCGTGGCGGAGAAAAACAGCGTCTGACGCTGCGCGGGAATAGCGGCCAGGATGCGCTGAATGCTGGGCAAAAAGCCCATATCCAGCATGCGGTCCGCTTCGTCGAGCACCAGAATCCGGTTGAAGAACGGTTGCACCAGCTTGCGCTGGAGGAAATCTTCCAGGCGGCCGGGAGTGGCAATGAGCACCTGCGCACCGCGCTTGACGGCGTCAATCTGGGGGCGCTCATTCATGCCGCCCACAATCACCGCGGATTGAATCCCGGTGCCGGCGGCGACTTTGACGAAGGTCTCTTGAATCTGAAGAGCGAGTTCGCGAGTTGGGCTCAGGATGATGGCCTGCACGCCGGGGCGGCGGCGGCCGTGCATCAAAGACTCGAGCATGGGGAGCACAAACGCCAGCGTCTTGCCGGTGCCCGTTTGCGCGGTAGCCACCACGTCGCGGCCCTCAAGGGCGGGGGGGATGGCTTTGGATTGGACAGGGGTAGGTTGCACAAAGTTGT
>JADYZL010000576.1 GCA_020853155.1 Bryobacterales bacterium | reverse complement strand
TGCTGTGGCGCATCGTGCCGTCGTATTGGTTTGTCTCCTGGGAGGCCCACCTCTGCGGAGCGGTTTCCGGCGTGCTCGTGGCCTCCTGGCTGCGGCGCAAGTGAAGCCGCCGGCGCGGCAGCGCTCTCCAGTCTCCGCCTTATGCCCTGGATTGCGCCGCCGCTCCATCCATTCGATAGAGACGGCGGAACCGCTGTGGGGAGAGGCTATATCCGGGGAAGAGCCCCGTCCGGTCGTGATTCTGCAGATGCTGCGTCACGAGTTCTCCCAGCACGTCGCGGAAATCCGTCGTGACGGCGAGGTCTCGCCGCTCATACAGTTGGCCGTCGCTCAAGCCGGGCCACTCGCCGTAGACTTTGCCGCCCGCGACAGGGCCACCGAGAACGAACATCAGGTTGGCATGGCCATGGTCCGTCCCGCGCGTGCCGTTCTCGCGCGCTGTGCGGCCGAACTCCGACATGGTCACGAGCACGACATCCTCGAAGCGGTCGCCGAGGTCCTTCCGGAACGCCGAGAGCGCATCGCCAACCTGCCGCAGCAGGTTGGCGAGTTGCCCGGTGGCGGGCCTAGGGCCGACTTCATTCACGTGATGGTCCCAGCCTCCCACGTCCGCGAACGCGACCTCCAGCCCGACATCCGCCTTGATGAGCGCGGCGATCTGCCGCAAATTGCGGGCGAGCGGCCCATTGGGGTAGTCCGCTCCAGGATGCGACGTTTGCGCGCTCACTTGTCTCACAATCCGGATGGCGTCGAACGCTTCCTTGCCGGTGTGCCGCAGCAGGGTGTCCGCGGAATCGCCGTAAATACTCGAGAAAGCGCTTGCCGCCTGCCTGCCGCGCACCTGAAAATCTTCCAGCCGGTCGATGGCCACCGCGGGCTCTGCTCCTCGCAAAATGCGCGGCAGCGCCGATCCCATCGCCACGGCGCGCACGGGGGAAACCGGATGCCCGTCCGCATCCACCATCGCGCGATTCAGCCAGCCGTCCCGCGTCGATTTCACGCCCGGCGTGCCCGCCTCCATGTAGTCCTGCGCGTCGAAGTGGGAACGTGTCGGGTCCGGGCTTCCCACCGCGTTCACGATGGCGAGTTCCTTCGCATCCCACAACGGCTTGAGGCCGACAAGGCCAGGATGCAGCCCGAAGAACCCGTCGAGATCGATCGCGGCATCCCCGGAAGCGGCGGCGCGCACCGGAGCGGGGATCGCCAGATTGGGACGGAGCTTGTAGTAATCTTTCTCGCCGAAGGGAACCACCGTATTCAAACCGTCGGCGGCGCCGCGTTGGAAGATGGCCACCAGCACCTTGCGGCTCTTCGTGGAAGCGCTTGATCCTTGTGCCGCGCGGCCAAGCCACAGCGGAGCGCTCCCGGCGCCAAACATCGTGAGCGCCGCACCTCTCAGGAAAACTCTACGGGATTGCATGGCTCCTCCTTCTCCTGCTCCGTTGCTTCGACGTCAATGGCGCTGGAACTCCGGAGATCCCAGCAGCAGGCCTGCCCAGAGTTGCGGTTCCGACGCTCCACGGAACTGCCGGAGTTGCTCCTGCGCGGGGTCGTCAATAGCCTTGTGAATCGAAGCCACCGTGGATTCGCTCACCGGCAGCATCCACTCCGAGCGCGCCATCTCGACCGTCGCCGGACCAGTGGCTGGGATGTCCCGCCAGCGCACGCCCCGCACCTGGTTGGCAGCCAGGCCAAGGGCCAGATTCATCCGCTCGACGAGCGCCGCGGAGTTCACCCATTCCGCATTCATGGCGGAGTAGCCGGTGGGTTCCTGCTTGCGGTAGAGCGGCTGCCCCAGACGGTCCAACGCCCTCGCCAAGGCCACCGGTTGCGTGAGGTCCGCGTGGAGCGCCCGCAGTGCGCTCACCACCATCTCGAACGGCTGCTTCACCTTTGCGCGATAGGCTCCCTCGCTGAGGAATTCCTTCGAGAAGAACATCGTCCGCAACACTTCGCGGATGTCTCCGTGGGTGCGAAGGAAGGTCGCGCTCATCGCATCCACCAGGCCGGCGGGCGGCTGATCCGCCACGAAACGTTCGGCCAGTTTGGTGGAAATGAACCGGGCAGTGGAGGGGTGATTCGCCAGCAGGGAGAGGACGCGCAGACCATCTTCCATCCCACCCGCGTCGATCTTATGTCCGAGCACGACCTTCGATTTCGTGTCGTGCAATTGCGGTGCGAAGCGGAACCCGCCGCCGGGCGTCCGCACGTCAATCGTCCACCCGGTGAAGCAGCGCGCCACTTCCGTTACATCCTTCTGGGTATAGCCGCCGTCCACACCCAGGGTGTGCAGTTCCATCAGTTCCCGCGCGTAGTTTTCGTTCAATCCCCTAGGGGCACGATTCCCGCGCTGCCTTCTCCGCCGCAGCCGCGCATCGGGCGAGACGCTCTGGTAGTTGTCGAGATAGTAGAGCATCGCCGGGCTTTGCGCCGTGGCCACGAGCAGGTCTTCAAACTTGCCGAACGCATGCTTGCGAATGACGTCCCGTTCATAGGGAATCGAGTAGTAGCGGTCCGCTTCCTTCTTGACGCTTACGTTGAAATGGTTGAACCAGAAGGAGGTCATCAACTCCTCCAATTGGCGCTCGCTGTAGACGGCGCGCAATAGCTTTCCCGCTACTAGCGACGTCTGTACCGTCAAGGCGGGGCGCACGCTCTCAACAAGCGCACGTCTCTCCGCGATGGGCAGCGAACGAATGGCAGCCTGCCGTTCCTCCGCCGTCATGCCGGCAAGCGCAATCAGCCGTTCGGCTTCGCTCATGCCGACGAGACTCTGCCCATCGCCGGAAGCAGTGGCGTTGTTCCGCGCCGGTTCGGCGGGCGTCCCCTTCGATCGTGCCTGCTTGAGGAATCCACGTTCCCGCTCCGCCTGTACCTTCGCGAGCGCCTCCACCGTTTCCCTCTCTTTCGGGTCCGTGGGGAGATCGGCCCTGCCGCGCGCCACTGCGCGTAGATACTGCCGGTTCGGATACTCCTTCGCCAGTTCCTCCGTCGTCATGCGTAGCGCGGGGTAAGCGGCCAGCTTCTCCTCGAGAAGCTTCGATTCCGGCACCCGCTCCGGCTGCATCTGCAACTCGATCCACTTGTGGATCCCGATCGCCCGCAGGCTTGCCACCACATCCGGAGCCGGCCCGAACGTGAGGCGGTTCGCGACATGCTCCACTTGTCGCGCTTCATCGAGCGGCTCCGAGAATGCCGGGGTGGAGCGGATGGCCGATTCCTCCCCGATGAGAATGGAAACGGCCAGCGGCACGCCCAGGATGGCGCACAGCGCCTTCGTGAAACTTCGACGCCCTGCCCCAGCAATTACGGGCATTCTCCATCGCATAACCGGTTCCCTCATGGGGAGTGAAACACGCCGCCTATTCTGAAGTTGCGGTACTGGATGGAAAATTCTGTAAACATTGGGCGAGGCCAACCCGGCTCCTCTTGTTCCTTTCGATTCTGGAGCGCGTGGTGACGCGAAATCGCATCCCGTTCGGTGCTATCCTCAGGCTTGTGAAGAAAGCGATTCTGGCGGTTCTCGTCCTCCTGGTTGGCGCGGTTGTGGTGGGTCGGCTGGCGGCGCCGGCCAAGGCGGAAATCATCCTGCTGGCACTCCAGGGAAAGAGTCCCTACTGCCCGCTCTCCCTTGCCCTGAAAACCCCCGCCGCGCATCTCGAGCAGGAAGCCGTGAAGGATTCGTTTATTGAGCGCTTGAAGCTCGGCGCCACGGACCCCGGCTACGAGCGTTGGGACTTGCCCGCCTCCCCCGGCGAAGCGGGCGGCAGTTTCTGGATTCCCGCGGGGAATCGTTGGGTTCTGCCCTTCAATCTCGCCGAGCAATCCCGCGATATTTACAAGATTTCCCAACCCGATGGCATTCACAAAGGCGATGTGGTGCTCGATTGTGGCGCGCACGTAGGCACGTTTACCCATTTTGCCCTCGCTCGCGGAGCCGGCAAGGTGATCTCGATTGAACCTTCTCCGCGCAATGTCGAATGCCTGCGCCGCAACTTCGCCAAGGAGATCGCCGAGGGCCGCGTAGTTGTGTATCCCAAGGGAGTGTGGAATAAGGACGACGTGCTGGAGCTTGAGCAAGTGGGCGAGAACTCGGCGGCGGACACGGTGGTGATGCATCAGCCGGGCGCGCACAAGGGCAACGAAGTGCCGCTCACGACGATCGATAAGCTTGTGGCCGAGCTGGGCCTCGAACGCGTGGATTTCATCAAAATGGATATCGAGGGAGCGGAAGCGCCCGCGCTCGAAGGCGCGGCTGCCACCTTGAAGCGATGGAAACCGAGAATGGCCTTGGCGTCGTACCACAAGCCCGACGACGGCGTCGTGCTGCCCGCCACGGTAGCCAGGCTGGCCGACGGCTACCAGCACGTGTGCTCGTCCTGTATTTCGGATGAAAACGGCGCGCGCCCGGAAGTGATCCTCTTCAAGGCTCAACGGTAGACCGCGCCGCCCGGCGGCTTCATGAGCCGCGTTGCGTCTTGACGAACCGTGCAGCCATCGCGATTAAGGCAAGGGTGGCCGCGAGATATAGCACCCACAATGTAAGCAGCGCCCCGCCTGGCAGCCACGCCGGATGATTCGAAGCGAGCCTGCCCGCCACTTCTCCCAACCCTCCCGCAGGCCATTGGCTGGCAGACAGGATGGGCATCTCGCCCGGCGTAACCGACGTTAGACCGGCGTAATAGGGGAGGCTCAGCAGGTTCACGGTGAATAGATCGAGCACCGCGAGCAGCAACGCAAGGGCGGCGGCGCATCGCATCGCATGCCGCGTGCCGAAGGCGTAGCCGAGGCCCGCCACCAGCACCACCACCTCCGCGTTGGCGACGCTCGAAAGATACCAGCCCACCGCCGTGGAGGCGCCCTGCGTATTGAAGATCTGCCAACCCTGATAGGCGATTGCCATCACGAACAGCGTGTACAGCGGGAGTGGAACTGTCCAGAATGGAGCCAACGTAAACGGGGGCTTCTCCGCGCCTCGCCTCCACCGGCGGTAGCCCGCCCATAACAGGCCCGCCGCCGCGGCAATCCCCACGCCTCGGAAGATCCAATAGATCCACTCGTCGAGCAGCAGAAAACTCCAGCCGCCGATCCAGATATGGGAACTGCTGCCGTACTTCCAGGCCTCCCACCAATCGACGCGAAACAGGTTCGGGAGCCGCTCCGCCAGGGGGATGGCCGCGGCATCCACATCCAAACGCTCTCCGGAGAGCGTCCCGGTGGAAAGGAAGGTCGGGATAAACCACCATCCCGCCAGCAACAGGAAGACCGCGAGAAAGAGGGCAAAGCGCCTCAGTGGGTCGAGCCAGCTTGACGGCTTCGGAATCAATGCAGCCAGTGCGTAGACGGGAATCAGCAGGATGCCGTAGGCCTTGCTGAGCGAGGCGACGGCAGCCACCCCCGCGGCCATCGCGGAGGTGAGAGCCCAATGGCGAAGCGGGGTTTGGCTTGCAAACACCACCATCGCCAGCGCCATCAACGCAACGGCCAACCCGTCGTTCGATACCCTTGCCACATAGATCGCGAAGTTCGGCATCACCGCCAGCACCAGACACGCCGGCACGGTGAGTTCCTGGCTCGCGAACACACGACGGCAGAGCACCCAAAGCAGCGGCAAACAGAGCGATGCGATGGCTACCAACACCATCCGCAGCGCAAAGACGCGAGACGGAAGGTCTACAAACCCCATCGCACGATCCAGTGTTACGAGCAGCCAATACGCCAACGGAGGGTGCTGCGCCTGATAATTCTCCGCGCGCACCTGCGGCAGCGGTGGAAGATCGAGTCGCAGCGCGTGAAGGGCTTGCTCCCGGCGCTTGCGTTCCTCTTGAGGAAGTTTCCAATACTCCGCATGAGAGACGCCCGCGCCAACGTAAGAAGGCAGATGCGGCGCGAGGGGCAGCAGGAAGAAGGAAGCGGCGATCTCCCCCGAAACGGACGTTTGCGAAGCGGGGGAATTGCCGGTCTGGCGCAGATGGTCAATGTAGGCCATGTGCCCCCACTCGTCCAACCCTTCCCACATTGGATACACCGCCGCGTAGAAGACGAGCCGAATCACGAAGCAAAGCCAGATGAGGAAGAGCAAACGTTGAGACCGGCGCGCCATCCTGCCAGTGTAACCGCGTCGCGGCAAACAGGCGCGGAAACCGGAACGGCAGAGCAAGCGGCTAGCGTCGCGGCCGCGAAATACGGCAGAATCATTCGAGGGGGAAACGACGAATGCGCTGGACACCGGGAGGACGCAGCCGGAATCTCGAAGACCTACGCGGTGGAGACGGTGGTGGCGGCGGTGGAGTCCGCCGGCCCATGCTGGGCGGCGGCGGTCTTGGCATTGGTGGCATCCTGATCCTTCTGGTGTTAAGTTTCGTCTTTAAGCAGGACCTGCTTTCGCCCTTCCTGGGCGGGGGCGGCGTGAGCATGGATGCCTCGCCCGATGCCAATGTCTCCGCCCCCATCAACGACCCCGCCGAAGAGAAGCAGGTGCAGTTCGTTTCGTTTGTCCTCGACGATACCGAACGCGTGTGGACGAAAATTCTAGCCGGGGAGGGCAGCCCTTACGAGCCGCCGAAACTGGTGCTCTTCCGGGATGCCGTGCAATCCGCCTGCGGTTTCGCGGAGGCCGCCACGGGCCCCTTTTATTGCCCCGGCGACCAGAAGGCCTATGTGGACCTGAGCTTCTTCGATGAGCTTCGCCGCCGCTTCGGCGCGCCCGGCGATTTCGCGCAAGCTTACGTGCTGGCCCACGAGATCGGCCACCACGTGCAGAACCTTCTGGGCGTGGAACGGCAGTTGCGGCAAGCCCAACGCCAAAACCCTTCGCGGCAGAACGAACTCTCCGTGAAGATGG
>JADYZL010000575.1 GCA_020853155.1 Bryobacterales bacterium | reverse complement strand
GTCCACCAGCTTGGCTTGGCGCTCCACTTCCATCGCGAGTTGCTTGCCGAGCGCGATCTCTTTCTCAAGGGAGTAAAAGTTGACTTTTCCGTCGACGTCACGGTTCCCGATCTCGTCGGGATCGTGCTTCTTATCCTCGGCTCGGACACCCACCGGAAGGGAGAGTGCGGCGAGTAGAAAGAACGCGACGAAGCGAGGACTCATTCGATGCGGCATTGGCGCCTCCATCCGGGATCCGGATATCTCAATGCTACAGCCTTTCCGGGCCGCCGAACAGCCTTCATTCGGCGCGGCCGGATCACAGACGCGCAAAGGACACCCTGCACTTACTTAACGTATAGTCGAAACTATGGGTTTCGATAATTCCTCCGCGCCTGGAACGGACGCCGGCCTCCCTTTGTCCGTCAAATGGAGCCACGAATTCCCGATCACGGAACGGTTGATTTATTTGAACCACGCGGCGGTGGCGCCACTGTCGCGCAGTTGCGCGGAATCCATGAAGCGCCTTGCCGATGACGCCCTCTTCAACGGGTCTCTGCACTATGACCAGTGGCTGGAATGCTATGAGGGCTTTCGCGTCAGCGCCGCTCGATTGACCGGCGGGAGCCGCGACGAGATCGCGATTGTCAAGAATACGTCGGAAGGCGTCTCCATCGTCGCACTCGGCCTCGATTGGAAGCCGGGCGACAAGATCGTCGCTTTCCGCGAGGAATTCCCGGCCAACTACTTCCCCTGGCTTCGACTGGAAGCGCGCGGCGTGCGGATCGAATGGCTCTCGGTTTACGATTCCCCCGATCGCATCGAGGAGGCTGCCCGCGGGGCAAAATTGCTGGCGATCAGCTTCGTGCAGTACCTTTCGGGCTACCGCGCGGACATCCAAACCATCGGGGAAATCTGCCACCGCCATGGATGTTTCTTTTTCGTCGATGCGATTCAGGGTCTGGGCGTGTTCCCCCTGGACGTCCGGCGCTGCCACATCAACGCGCTGGCCGCCGATGGGCACAAGTGGCTGCTCGGCCCGGAAGGCTGCGGCCTGCTCTTCGTGGACCGCGAATGGCAGGACCGCATCGAACCGGTGGAATTCGGTTGGACCAACATCGCCGGCTACAATGATTACTCCTGCCGGGACATGACCCTGCGCCCGGACGCGGGCCGCTACGAATGCGGAACGCTGAACACCATCAGCATATTCGGTCTGCGCACCGCCATCGACCTCACCCTGGAGATTGGCCTCGCGCGCATCGGGCCCGCCGTGCTCGCCGCGGCGGACCGCCTGGCCGAGGGCGCGATGGCGAAGGGCTACGAGATCCTGTGCCCGCGCACCCCGGAAACCGGATCGGGAATCGTCTCCATCCGCAAGCCGGATCTCGATGCGCGCATGGTGACTGCCGAATTGCGGCGCAACGGCGTTACCGCGGCGCTGCGGCAAGGCTGGACGAGGCTTTCGCCGCATTTTTACGTCGGGGCGCCCGAGATCGAAAAGGTCGTGGACCTGCTGCCCTAGGCTAGGCTCCAGCCACCCCGCAAACGGCGCTCCGTAGCTAGGCGGGCGGCCAGCGGCCCCGACGCGACGAGGCCCTTTCTGGATTTCCACGTGAGTATGCTAGCGTTGGTACGGAACGGAGGAGGATTGGGAATCGATCTTGGATCGCCGGAGGCGGTCGAATTGCCAGGTACTCCTTCACCGGGGGTTGCGTCCGGAGGCGCTGGGCAGAACCCCGGAAGCGGCGGAAGCGGCACGCTTCGGCGGCGAAAGGCCATTCTCCTCGTGCTGTTCTGCACGGTGCTTGGGGCGGCCGCGCAGTTGCTGCTGAAGATGGGGTCGCAGGGCGTGGACACGTCTTCCCTCCTGAACATCGTCTGGTCCATGGCGATGAACGTGCCGCTGATTGCGGGCCTCGCGCTCTACGGGCTCAGCATGGTGCTGTTTGTGCATGCGCTGCGCAATGAGCAGTTGAGCCTGCTTTACCCCCTGATTTCCCTCACCTATATCTGGGTGACGGCCGTCTCGATCGCGTTTCTGAATGAGAGCGTTTCGTTCTGGAAGATTGCCGGCGTGGCCGTCATTGTCGCAGGCGTCGCGCTCCTGGGAAGGGACCCCTCCACCTCATGAGCGCCACCACGTCGAGCATCCTGCTGGTAATCGTTGCCAGCTTCATCGGGTCGTTTGGCGCCGTGCTGCTGAAGGCCGGTTCCATGCGCGTGAAGCGCGGCATCCGCGATATGATCTTCAATCCGCGCATCCTGCTTGGGTGCGCCACCTACGTGCTCTCGTCGGTCTTCTTTATCCTCGCCATCCGCCAGGGGGAACTCTCCTTCCTTTACCCGATGGTGGCGCTGAGCTACGTGTGGACCCTGCTCTGGTCGAAGATCTTCTTCGGCGAACCGTTCACCCGCAACAAATTCGCGGGGATCGCGCTCATCCTGGCCGGCGTGGCGCTGCTGAACATCGGCCGTGGCAGCTAACGGCCCGCGGCTTGGGCCGCTGCCTGGCTCCCCGCGCCGTCCTCTTCTTCCATTTCATCATCAAGGTCGCCGGGCAGGCCGAAATCCCCTTCGACCGGCATCTTCTTCGGGCGCGCCCGAAGCCGCTTCGCGATCAATTGCGCCTTCACCTTTTCAAATTTGGGCGTGCCGAGTTCGCCGCCGTTCTCGATCACTTCCGGATCCATGATCTCCTGCGCCACCCATAGGTACTTCTGGAAGAAGTTCCGGATCCGGTCCTGCGTGAGGCGATTCTTCGATTCCACGAAGATCTGCACCACCTCCTCACCCGGCGACTTGCTCAACAGAAGGTAAATATCCTCCGGTTTCGTTCCCCGGATCGCCACCAGCTTCTTCTCCAGCCGGCGGGCGCTCGCCGGCAGCTTTTGCCAGGACTCAATATCCTCAGGCTCCAACTCCAGCGCCTCGATCAGCCGCGCCTTCTGTTTGGGGGTATAGCCCTCCGTGGCGATATTCAGAAACACGGGCAGATAGTTGCATTCCCAATTGAGGTCCGGTGGCATCATCTCGCGTATCTTCGCGAACTTGCCCAGGGAGGTGAGGGCGCCACGCGAAAGCTTGCTCTGGAAGTGGAAGAGTTTGTAGAAGCCGCGCTCTTCGAGTTCCGAGAAAATCGTGGCGCAGTGCGGGTCGTTCGCGATATGCCGCAGCTCCGTGCGCAGCTTATAGGCGGGAATCATCGCCTCGACGCCCGCGAGCCGCGCATTCTCAAGCTGCCGCAACGTCTTCTCGGAAATCTCGTAGCCCAGCCGGATCTTGTAGCGAATCAGGCGCAGCATTCGGATGGGGTCGTCGTAAAGGCTGTAGTTGTACGTGGTGCTCAGTTCGCGCCGTTCAATATCGGCGACGCCGTTGGCAGGGTCAATCAGCAGCCCGAGCGAGGCGGCGTTGAGCGAGAGGGCGATCGCGTTCACGGTGAAATCCCGGCCCAGCAGATCTTCATGGATCGTGGCAGCCGCCACCTTGGGCGGGCCGCCGGCTTTCGGGTAGGTCTCCTTGCGCGCCATGGAAATACGAACCGTGACGTCGCCCGGAAAGAGCAGATGCGCGATGTGCCGGGTATTGTCGTAGCGGACAAGCTGGGCGTCGAGGCTGTCGGTGAGCTTCTTGGCAATCTTGAGCGTCTTGCCTTCCATTGTGAAGTCGAGATTACGGATCGGGAAGCCGCCGATCATGTCCCGCATCGCGCCACCAGTAATGTATATATTGAAGCCGGCCTCTGCGGCGATTTGCTGAACCTGTTTCACGACGCGATTCTGCGCCGGGTTCAGGTGGCTTTCAAGCATGAACATGTAGTCGCCCATTCGACAAACTCCTCTCGCTACCGAAGTTCCTCTCAACTATCCGGCGGCCCATCTTCCGGCTCGATCACGGCCGGATCCGCTAATTCCGGGGGTGATGCCGGTCAATCGTCTCCCGAAGCTGGCGTGTGATCACGTGCGTATAAATCTGTGTGGTGGAGATATCCGCATGCCCGAGGATGGTCTGCACACTGCGCAAGTCCGCGCCCCCTTCGAGCAAATGGGTGGCGCAGCTATGCCGGAGAACGTGGGGGGTAAGACCGCGGAAGATCCCCGCCTGCTTTCCATAATTCACCAGCAATTTCCAGAAACCCTGCCGGGTGAGCCGCGTGCCCCGCGCACTCACGAACAGATACCGGCTGGCGCGCCCCTTCAGCAGCGCGGGTCTGCCGCTGGAGATATAACCCTCCAGCCATCGGATCGCCTGGCTTCCTACCGGCGTCACGCGCTGGCGGTTGCCTTTCCCGGTGATGGTGGCCAGGCCGAGGCTGAGGTCCACACTGCCGGTTTCCAACGCGCACAATTCGGAGACCCGCAATCCGGAAGCGTAAAGCAGCTCGATCATCGCCCGGTCGCGCAGCCCTAGCGGCTTGCTGAGATCCGGGGATTCGAGGAGACGTACAAGCTCCTCCCGGCTCAGCAAATGAGGCAGGCTCTTCAAATGGCGAGGAGCGTTCAGTGTGGCCGTAGGGTCACACTCAATGAGGCCTTCGCGCACCAAATATAGAAAATAATTCCGTAAGGTGGTTAGATGGCGCGCAATTGTGCGGCTGGAGAGTCCATCGGCATAGAGTGAATCCACGTACGCGCGGACGGTCGCGGCATCGTAGCCGGACGCCCCGCTCCGAGGCGTTCCCGGCGACTCCAGATACTCCGAAAACCGTTTCAGATCAAACTCATAGGATGCCAGCGTATTCGCGGAGAGCCCCTTATCTATCCGGCACCAGGCCAGATAGGCGCGTACCGCTACTGCGGTGGAAACACAGGCTCCCATTTAGCCAATGATACAATAGAGGCGATTTTGTTCACACTAGGGTTTGGCGGCGGGTGTGGCAGTTGCTGACCTCCACGACAAAGAAAATCATCGTCCGGCGCTTTGATCGCGAATCCATCCCCGGATTCGTTAACCTGGCGACGTATCTGCAACCCGATTTCGTAGAACTTCTTCTCGTTTCCGGCGTGGCGCAGCGGATTCCCTTCACGGAAATCAAGAGCGTTGCATTCGTGAAGGATTTCGATGCACCCCGCGGCCAACCCGAAGCGAAATCTTTTCAATCCCGGCCCAAAATCGAGGGGTTGTGGGTCCGGATGCGATTTCGCGACGGCGAACTCACTGAAGGCTTGCTCGCGAACAATCTCGCTCAGACCGATACGCAGGGTTTCCAGGTGACGCCGCCGAATTCCTCCGGTAATGTGCAGCGCCTGTTCGTTCCCAGGGTGGCGCTGGAGGAGATGGTGGTGCTAGCCGTGGTGGGCGGCAAATCCTCGCGCATGAAGCCGAAGGAAACCCAGGAACAGATCGGGCTCTTCAGCGACGCCGGCTGAGATCCCCGCCCGCGTGGATTCACCCCCTGGTATCGCAAGCGCGGCACGCCGCGCCCGCCGCTAGCACTCCTGCTTCGAATGGGCGTTCCCCACCAGATCGTAGACGGCCAATTCTTCCCAATCGTTCACCGCGACATTGTGAACGAAGTTGAAATTCTCTACGAGAAACCGGCGGCTCCGCCCGTATTCGTTCCAGCGCCTCCGCGCTTCGTCGGCGAGTTCGCCAATGTCCTCATGTTCGGTATCGATCGCCAGCGTGACGTGAGGATGGAACGGAAACCGCTCCTCATAACGAAGCGCCCCGATATTCAGTTGCCGATGCAACTCCAGAAGCCGGTCTCGCCCCAGCCCGATATTGGCAAAGATGACCGACGTCGCATTGAAAATTTCAATGTCCGTGATCTGCAATTCAAATGGGGCAATCGTGCGTGTCTGCACGGCAAGGGTCTCAATCGCCTCTTCCACGGATCCGTTCAAATGGCGCGGCGGCAGCAGCGTGACATGGGAATGAGAGCGGCAGCCGGGGACAAGCGAACAACTGAGGGTATCGAGAAAGCGTCCCAGCGGCTCCGGAATGTAAGTGACTAGTGCGTAGCTGTTAAAAACCCTTGCTCTATACTGGGCCAGATCCATGTTCTTCCACCTTGCCAAAGGACCCAAAACGAACCCCAATCGCCAGCGGTCTCGCGGTCCCGATCAATCTCCCGATTCCGTCATCCGAGGCTCCGCCATCTGAGCTTCCGCGGCATCCTGCCCCGGTTCTTTCCCGCCCTGCCGCGCCTCTTCTCCACCTGCGGGCGGCAGCCACACGGCTTCCTCGAAGCCGGAATACGTGCACAGGTAGACGGATTCGTTTTCGCTCACCAGCAAATCTCCCACACGCAACTCTCTCGCTTGCTCGCGCAGCAACGACCAGGCGTGATACACGCTATCCGCGAGGATTTCGCCATCATCCAGAAAGTCGTTTATTTTGAGCGGATTGAGTGAACCTCCGATTGGAGACCACTTGTACTTTTCCTGTAGAAAGGGCCGGAGTCGCTTGATGAGAAAAGTTGCCATACTCTCCGCAGTTGCCTGACAGGGAGGAAACCAACACTACTAGAGATGTTACCGCGCTTCGATTCGCTTCGCGCTGCGAGTGAGATCGAAACGTCCTTGGCAAGGATGGCACGATTGCAAACGTTTTTCAATGGCCTATCGGCGCCAACGGTCCCAAAGTACCCTGCGCCACGGCGGAAAGCCATCCACATGCGGCGTTCCGCCCCGTTGGCGCGCCCGCGCGAATTCCGGTAAAGGCCGCGCGTGCATTAAGATGCCAATATGCCCTTTGACTCCGCACGCTACGGCGCATCCGTGGCGGCATTGCTCTCGCTCGAGGGAGACGGTGAACGTCTGATGCCCCTGGCGCGCGGCACATGCTCGTCGAGCGAGGCCGCGCGGCGTCTGCGCGAGGGCGCATGCAAGGCGGATCTGGCTTCGAGCCTCGCCCCGGGAGCGGCAGTTGCCGGGCTCTGGCTGTATTTTTCCTGCCTGGAGGAATCCCATGAAGCCGCGCAAGCCATCCAGAGCCAAGAGGGCGCCTATTGGCACGCCATCCTACACCGTCAGGAACCCGATGCGTGGAACGCGAAGTACTGGTTTCGGCAGGTGGGCCGCCACCCCATCGACGAACCCCTGGGCAGGGCCGCCCGCGAGATCGCCGTTCGCCATGAGTCCGATCTGCAAGTGCCAGAACGCTGGGATGCCGCATGGTTCGTGGACCTCTGCGATTCGCTTGCGGCGCAGCAGGAGCACCGCCATCACCGGGTCGCGCTTGAGATACAGCGGGCGGAATGGCAGTTGCTGTTTGACTACTGCGCGGGTCCCGCTCGATAAGGAAACAGTGCCCATGAATACGCCGATTGCGATCGAGGAGATACCCGCTTGAACCTTCGACGATGGATTGTCCTGCTGGTGCTGGCGACGCTGGGCGTCATCGCGCTGTTCAGCTTCCTGCGCTCCGCCCCGCCCGGCGTGCCATTCGGAAAGGTGCTTCGCGAGGACCTCGTGAGCACCCTCGTCACCAACGGGCAGGTAGAGCCGCAGCGCACGGAAGAAATCCGCTCCGAGGAAAGCGGTAAAGTCGCGGCGATTCTCGTCAAGCAGGGGGATCGCTTGCAAGCCGGACAGCCGCTCCTCCACTTCGACTCCAACGGGGCGAAAGCACGAATCGACGATGCACAGGCCACGCTGCGTTCGGCGGAGGCACGGCTGCGCCAACTTCAAGCCGGCGGGCCGCCTAGGGCTCGGGCGGAACTCGACGCGAGTATACGCGCAGCCCAACTGGAACAACAGGCCGCACGGCGGGAAGCCGAGGCGTTACGGCGCTTAGTGGAACAGAAGGCAGCCACGCCGGAGGAATTGCGGCGGCAGGAAGCGGAGATCGCGCGCATCCAGGCGCGGCTCGATGGGCTCGAACGGCAGCGCGGCGCCACGGTATCGCCGGCGGAGATCGCCGAAGCTGAATCCGCCGTCGAGCTTGCCCGCACGGCTCTGTCCGATGCCCGGCGCGTGGCGGCCCAGCGCACGGTGCGCAGCCCTCTCGCTGGGACGTTGTTCGATCTCGCGGCGCGCCTTGGGGCCTGGCTGAATCCGGGAGATCTCGTGGGCCGCGTGGGAGATCTGGATTCGGTGCGTGTCTCCGTGTTCGTGGACGAACCGGAACTCGGAAAGGTACAAATCGGCCTGCCCGTCACCATCCGCTGGGACGCGCAGCCGGAGCGTACCTGGACAGGCAAAGTGGATCGCCTGCCCACGCGGGTGCAGGCATTCGGAACCCGCCAGGTGGGAGAAGTCCTCTGCCTTATCGAGAATCCGGGCCGGGAACTGCTGCCGGGAACGAACGTGAATGTAGAGATCCAGACGGCTAGCGTCAAGAACGCCCTGGTGATTCCGAAGCAGGCGCTGCGCCGCAGATTGAGCGCCGGTGGAGTCTGGAAGTTGGCGGGATCGTCGATCCGTTGGCAGCCGGTCAAAACCGGTATTTCGAACCTCACCTCGGCCCAGGTGGAAGAAGGTCTCGCCGAAGGAGATAGCGTCGTGCTGACTTACGACCGCGAACTCCGCGACGGGATGGAAGTAAAGCCGGTCTATCCCTAGCGTCCCCACCGGGCGGCAGTGCGGCCTTTCACATTTCGATTTTTCGAATATCAGAAGATCTTCTTTCGCCCGTATCTCTTTGACGTAGTTCGGCTTCCTCAAGTGGAATGCCTTCAACGTGCTCAGCCTGCTCCCTCTCCGCCGCAAGGCGGCAAGCGTTTCCGTGCGCTCAAGCCACGCAAGATCCCCTCTTGCCATGGACTACATCGAGACCGCAATACATATCCGCGATAGAGGGCGAAGCCAGAACTGTAGGGTCTTCGCCATGCGAATCGGCGGCCCAAGCGCGTGGCGCGGCAACCACCCGCATTAACCAATCTCCCGGGAGAAAAACCGTGGAGCCGCCGCTCTATTCCACCCGGGCATCCTCGCGGGGCGGGTACTTCCCGAGAACCGCTAGCACCGCGCCGTGCGCCCGGTGATACCACGCCACGTCTTCCAGAAACAGGAACGGGCAGTAGCCTTCGATCACGTCGATCCCCGCGCGGCGGCACTTCTCCGCGGCCTCCGCGTCCACCGCACCGTGGCCGATCGCGCGGTACATCCATAGCCGCGGCACGCCCATGGTGATGGCGTCCTCGCACACCTGCGCGGTCTGCGCACGCGGTGTCAGGATCAGCACGCCTTCCACGGGATCCTCGATGCTCGTCAGACGCGGGTAGCAGAGCACTTCACCGATGGCCCCCGCGTTCGGGTTCACCGGCACAACCTCATAGCCGCGCTCCACAAACGCGGCAAACAGCCCTCGCGAGAAATCCTTCGGGTCACGGGATACGCCCACCATCGCGATGCGGCGCAACTTCAGAAATGCTTCAATTTGGTCTATCCGGGCGTTCTGCATGGCGATCCTGCCTTTCGCAAAACATCTTGTGGCTATTATAGACTACTTTATCCGAAATCAATCTCCGCGAATCACTGCGATGATAGTACCGTGAGAAGTGGCGCGAAACTACCGTCCGAAGGCCAGGGCTTGCCCCGTGGCAGCGAACCCACCGGCATCTCCGCCGCACGGCTGAAAGAATTGTGGCCGGAGATCTGGGTGCTCGTGAAGCCGCGCCGCAAGCTGCTGGCCTTCGGCTTCGTATTGATGATGGTCAACCGCATCGCCGGGCTCGTGCTTCCGGCTTCCACCAAGTTTCTCGTCGATGACATTCTCGTCAAAAAAGATCTCACCTATCTCCTGCCGCTAATCGGCGCAGTGGCGGGCGCCACGCTCCTGCAAGGGGCCACGTCTTTCTCCCTCACGCAGTTGCTTTCGAAGGAAGCGCAGCGGCTCATCACCGAGATGCGCCGCAAGGTGCAAGTCCACATCGGCCGCCTGCCGATCCACTATTACAACGCGAATAAGACGGGCAATCTGGTCTCCCGCATCATGTCGGATGTCGAGGGCATCCGCAATCTCATCGGCACGGGCCTCGTGGAGTTCGTGGGCGGCCTGATCACCGCCCTGCTGGCGCTCGTCATCCTGATCGGCATCAGTTGGCGCATGACCGCGCTATCGCTCGTCTTCCTCCTGGTCTTCGGCGTGCTGCTGGGCAAGGCCTTCCGCTACATCCGGCCTATTTTTAAGGAGCGCCGCCGCATTTTCGCCGAGGTAAGCGGGCGGCTCACCGAATCCCTCAGCGGCGTTCGCGTGGTGAAAGGCTTCCATGCCGAAGCGCGCGAGGCCGATGTCTTCGCGGGCGGCGTACAGCGCATTCAGGACAACATCTTCGCCTCCCTCACGGCCATTTCTGCGATGAGCTTTGCCTCAACGGCCATCGTGGGCGTGGTGGGCGGCACGGTGATGTATCTGGGCGCGCGCGAAGTCTACGCGGGCGAGATCACCCTCGGCGACTTCGTCACCTTCACCGCCTTCATCGCGTTCCTGGTAGCTCCCGTGTTTCAGATCGTGGGAATTGGCACCCAGTTGACGGAGGCCTTCGCGGGGCTGGACCGCACGCGCGAAGTGCTCGGCGAAACACCCGAAGACGAAGATCCGCGCCGGACCGTGGAGATGCCCGCAATCCGCGGCCAGGTGGATTTCCATGACGTGAAGTTCAGCTACGACAAAGGCAAGCGGGTCATCCACGGCATCGGCTTCTCCGCCCCGCCCGGCAGCGTCACGGCGTTCGTGGGTTCGTCGGGTTCAGGCAAGTCCACGATGATCAACCTGATCGCGGGCTTCTATGTTCCCGAATCGGGCTTGATCGAAGTAGATGGTGTAGATCTCACCACCGTGCGCCTCGATAGTTACCGCAAGCAGTTGGGTGTCGTGCTGCAGGATAGCTTCCTCTTCGACGGAAGCATCCGGGAGAACATCCTGTTCGCGCATCCGTATGCCACCGGAGAGGAGTTCCTGCAGGCCTGCCGCATCGCCCGCGTGGACGAGTTCGCCGAGAGTTTCGAGGAGGGCTACGACACCATCGTTGGTGAGCGCGGCGTGAAGCTTTCGGGGGGCCAGAAGCAGCGCGTTTCCATCGCTCGCGCGATCCTCGCCGACCCCCGGATTCTCATCCTCGACGAAGCCACCTCGAGCCTCGATTCCGAGAGTGAAGCCATGATCCAGCGAGGTCTCGATTGGCTCATGCGCGGACGCACCACCTTTGTAATCGCGCACCGCCTTTCCACCATCCGCCGCGCGGATCAAATCCTGGTGGTGGAGCAGGGGCTCATCGTCGAGCGCGGCGCGCATAACGAATTGCTGGCCCAGCGTGGACGCTACCACGAACTTTACACGCGCCAGCACGCACTGGAAGAAAACCTCTTCCTCGCGCCGGGCGAGGGCGGCGTCGCGGAAGAACTCCCGGGCCGCGCCGCGCGCTAACCCGCTACACTCCGGGAGCGCTCAGGCTCTCCGTCGCGGCCTTGCTTGAGATCGTGGCATTGTTGATGAGAGGCTTCGCCCAGAACCCGATAACCAACACATAGGCGAACGTCAGAAAGAGAAAACTCATTCCGGCGCGCAGGCCCATGTGGTCGCCGATGGCCCCGATGATCACCGGCACGATCGCGCCGCCGAGGATCCCCGTGCACAGGATGCCGGTGAAAGAGCCGTGATGTTCGCTCACCGAATTCAGCGCCAGCGAGATGATGATGGACCACATGACACTCGCGAAAAAGCCCACCATCGGGAGCGCCCAGCGGGCTACGGCGGCAGGCCCGAAAAGCCCGGCGGCCAGCGAGACCATCGCTCCGATGGAGAAGGCCACCAGCACTTTGCGGCTGTCGAAGATCTTGAGCGCCGCCAACCCCAGCAGGCAGCCCACGCTCATCAGCACCCAGAACTGAGAAACCGCATCCGCGCCCGCGCCCGCCGGGTCGAACCCGTGATAGGTGGCGAGGAACTGGGAGATCCAGTTCGCCGTGCCCTGCTCGGAGCCCACGTAGAAGAAAATGCCCATGAAGTAGGCCCACACCATGGGCCGCTTCAGCAAGCCAATATGCGTCGCCAGCGAACCTATCTTCTCGTCCTCCGTGAGTTCCACCTTGGGAAACCGGGAGACCAGGACGATCAGCAGCATCACGAGGCAACTGGCCGCGAAAATCCAATAGATCGAGACCCACGGAAGATCTTCCCGCACCAGTGAAAAGAGCAACTGGCGCACGGGATCGCTACCCGCGGCGGGGTCCGCCGCATACTTGTAAATCTGCGGGCTCGCGAAGCCGCCCAACCCGAACATCAACTGGCCGATCACGGAATTGAAGGCGAAGTTCTCTTCCCCGCCCGAGACCCGCAGCAGCGGATGCGCCGCCACCTGGATGATGGCCATCCCGGCCCCGATCAGAAACAGCGAAACCAGCACCATGCCATACGAAGGGTTCGTCGCGAAGAGCAGCGCGCCCACCAACCCCAACGCGAAGGAGAGAACGATGACGCGCTTCTCCTTCCACGCTTCCACCATCACGCCGCCGGGAATGGACATCACGCCGTAGGCCAGAAAGAAGACAAAGGGCAGAAGCGCCGCCAGGCTATAGCTGACGGAAAACGAACGGATAATCTCCGGAACAATCGCCCCCATGATGTTGGTGAGCAGCGAGATCACCACAAAGATCACGAAGATCAGAATCATCACGTAGTTGTTCCGCGTCGGCATGGCATCCAGCATATCGAAACCCATGGCAATAGCGGGTGAATTTCAGCGCATTTGCGCCTCGAAAGGCAAACAAAAATAGCCGCGCGCGGCGCCGGTGGAAATACCGGGCCGCGCGCGGCCATTCCGGAACCATTGCCCGCGTTTAGACGAAGCTCCAGCCCTTGCGGAACTTCGGCTTCAGATACGCATTCGCTTCCTTGTTGTTGCTGAACTGCATCTTCTGCGCATCCCATTCGAGCTTGCCTTCGTAGCGCATGGCGATCACGCCCAGCAGCATCCAGGAGACGAACGGCGCCGCGTGGTTGAAGTTCGAGCAGGCCGGGTCTCCTCCCTTGCAGGCGCGCAGCCAATCACGGTAGTGGCCGGGGGAACGGGTGAGCACTTGCGGCGGAAGCTTGTAATCCGCCATGCGCGCATCTGGAATCAGCCGTGTCCGCTCGCCGTAGCAGCCGGTGGTCACCATGCCCTTATCGCCGATGAACAAGCTGCCATTGAGATCGGAGTCTCCCAGCAGCGTGCCGGCGGGCACACCCGCGAACTCCGGTTGCGCGGTCACGCTGTCGTTCCAGAAGAGCTTGAGGGCGGGCATCGCGCCGCGCGCCGGAAAATCGAAGCGAATGACGGTGCGATGCGGGAAAAGCCGCGGGTGAATCCCTTCCTTCTTCACGCATTCCACGCTCGTGGGCCAACCCAACCGGAGCGCCATGTTGGGTGTGCCGAGGATGTGGCAGGCCATGTCGCCGATGGCGCCGCAGCCGTACTCGGGGAAGCCCCTCCAGTGGTGGGGCGCGATGGCCGGGCTGTACTCCTCGAACGCCGCGTCGGCGAGCCACGCGTTCCAATCCATCGTGGAGGGCACGGGCTCACGCTTGATCTCCACTTCCGGGCTCTGCGGCCAGTACTTGCCGGGCCGGTCCGTCCAGGCATGGACTTCGGTGACGTTGCCGATCTCGCCGCTCCAGATAATCTCGCAGCACTCGCGCGCGCCCTCGTTCGAATAGCCCTGGTTGCCCATCTGCGTCGCCACTCCGTAGCGGTTCGCGCCCTTCAGCAGTTCCTGCGCTTCCCAGACCGTGCGCACCAGCGGCTTCTGGCAATAGACATGCTTGCCGCGCGCCATCGCCCACATGGCCGCCGTTCCATGCACATGGTCCGGACACGATACCAGCACGGCGTCGATGTTCCGTTCCTCCTTATCGAACATGCGCCGGAAATCCGTGTATTTCGGCGTATCCGGGTACTTCAAAAACGTCTCGCCCGCGCGCTTGGCATCCGGGTCCACCAGCGCCACGATATTCTCGCTGCTCACGCCCGCGATATCGCTGCGGCCCTTTCCGCCCGCGCCGATGGCCGCGATATTCAGCTTCTCGTTCGGAGACTTATAGCCCATCGCCCGCAGCGATTTTGAACTGCCAAACCCGCCCACGGGAACCGCGCCCGCCAATAGGGATCCATAAAAAAAATGCCGTCTTGAAATCATGTTGCCGTCCTGTATGTCCGCGCTCCGCCTGGCCAAAATGGAATTCTGCGCGCGCGACCTCTCTTGAGCACTCTATCAAACTCGACGAAGCGCCCCTTCGATTCGTTGCGTTGCGCTGTGGATTGAAGCCCTTGAGAAAGCCGAAAGACTGCTCAAGGCATGCGCAGATGGAGCACCTTCGCCAGGCGCGCGGCAATGCCTTCCGCCATCCACTCGAAGCCGAGATCGTTCGGATGCGTGCCATCCACCAGGCCGCCGAGCCGGTCCGGGCCCAACAGATCCGTGCCCTCCATCAGTT
>JADYZL010000574.1 GCA_020853155.1 Bryobacterales bacterium | reverse complement strand
GCTTTGTTAAGAATACACCCGGGAACGCGCGTATGTCGCCAAACACGGCTATCCGCACGCAGATGCAAATCTCACGAAATAACTATCTTCTTATCTTTCAATGCAATTCAGTTCGCGCGGGCTCCCTGGGCCTACCCCGTGCGCTTCCGGTCCGCGCACACTCATTCAATTAGAAGTAGGCCCTCCGGGTTATACGATGGCTTTGCACCTACATGCTCCACTCGCCCCTGCCAGTTCGTCCCCAATCGATAGAAGCGCAAGCTGTCCTGCCGCGGATCGATTTCATCGAGAAGAGCGGCGCGAAGGTTCACGAACTGCACCAGGTCCACCGAACACTCGAAAACTGAATTCTGCACCCTTTGGCCGAAGTTCTGGCACACCTTGGCCACTCGCCTGAGGCGGCGCGTTCCAGCCGAGTCCGCTGTCGATACATCGTAGGTCACAAGAACCATCATCGTTTCACCGCCATAGCAGAGAAGGGTAGCCTTCAATATCGCCGCGAAGATGGCGCGCGAGCAGCAATGCCTGAACGTGCGGTACGAGTCCGATCTCAACTCGGTCGTCGATGATCGGGTGAGTAATCTTCTCTTTCTTCCGTTCCTGCCACGCCGTGATGACAGTCTTCCGGCCGCTTGTATTCAACCAGACTGCACCGCTCTCTCGCACATCGAAATCGCTAGATCTCAATTGTCGTCGGTTGATAAGGGTTAGCACCATTCGATCAGCCAACACAGATCGGAATTCTTCCATCAGGTCCAATGCCAAACTCGGTCTGCCGGGTCGATCAACATGCAAGTATCCACAGTAAGCATCCAAGCCCACGCCCTCCAATGCCGCGACGCAGTCGTGGGCGAGCAAAGTGTAGAGGAACGACATTACCGCATTGACGCGATCTAGCGGTGGCCGTCGAGAACGCTCCTTAAAGACGAATTCATCTTGCTGCGCGACGATCATTTCATTAAAAGCGCCAAAATAGTTGCGCGCAGCCTCTCCTTCCATTCCTCGGACGGAGTTGAGTGAAATTTGCTTGGCCACTCGTAACCGTTCCAATATGCGTCCAAGTTGCTCGACAGCCGTCGCAAGCACGTCCGACGCCGTTGGCTGCTCACGAATCGCGCGCTGCAGCACGAATCGGCTGTTAGCCACTTTTGCGATTACGATCGATCGCGCCACGTTCGTCCCAGTCGGCTCACCATCGGCCATTCGGTATTGCTGCCGCCGCAGGAGAATGTTTCCGGCAACTGGACCCTGGACGCGCGCGAGGAATCTCCCTCCTTCCGTGAAGAAGCTCAACAAGACGCCGTTCTCTCCGCAAAACCCCATTAGCGGAGGGCTCGCCGAAACTCTCCCGAAGCACAACACGCTTTCGAGCGTGTGAATAGGTATCCGCAGCAACGTCGTCGCTGAATCGTTCGCATCGGTTTCCTTCACTGCCACGCACTCGCCATCTTTGGCTAGGTACACGCCTTGCTTCGTGACGAAAAGAGAATTGAGCAGTTTCTTCATGAGCGGCCACTCTCTTTAAGCAACTTGTGCCACCGTTCCCAAGTTGAGACGCCTCGTCCCGACCATTCTGGCTTGCAAACTGGCTCGAGTGAACAAACTCTGCACTTCGGCATTCGGTCAACCACAGGCGTCTTGCCCGCATCAAACAACGCATGCATTCGCTTCGCCAACGTTTCCGCTCGCGAACGCAAACCCTCGCCAATCTCTACTTCGTGCCTGCGGCGTTCCTGATGGTAATAGAGGTATCCATGTGAAATAGGGATACCCAGCATTTCCTCCAGGCACAGTGCTTGCGCGCAGACCTGAACCTCATCGACGTCGTCAGGTTTGGGGTGACCCCGCTTGAACTCAATGGGGATTGGGGAACCGCCATCCATTTTCGCTGGAAACTCAACCAAATCAGCCCGGCCACTAAGTCCCAACCTTCGGCAGGCAAGCGGCAATGCGTGAACCAGTCTCCGGCCTCGGCGTGTCTCATAATGTGGCGCGTCAACGTTGCGATGTAACACCGAACCCTCGGCCGTGTAGATATTATCTGCCCACACTTGCTCGATATGGACCAACGCAAACTGCCGCTCACATACGGCCATATGCCGGAGGCCGGAAATCGGCAGCAATGCATCCTCCGGGTACCAGCCACTTTGCTCCATGTTAGATGAGAAAGAAACCATCTCGATGCGCCTCGATCAATGAGAGTATTCCGGCCACAATGCCCAAGAAATCTTGATCGTAGTCATATGCCCACCGGTATACTTCAGGCTGGCCCGGAAACGTCTCTAGCTTTAGGGAATCGATTTTCCTCGCCCACAATTGGACGCTCCCCTCCAACAACTCTCGCGAACCTATCTTTGCTCGCTCGTCGAGACGCCGCTGAAGACTCGACTCCACAACGACGAGCCTCGTATCGGCATCGATCACGCGGGTGCTGCGCGCAAGTTCCGGGTAGTCCTGCCTGTTCGCGAGTTCTTGAATCCGTTGAAGCCTCTCCCGTTCAGAACTCTCAATCAACTCCCACTCCAGTGCCTTGGTCATCAACTCGGTCGCTCCGAGTGTATTCCACAACCCATCTTCGAAAAGTTGCTGGACGACGATCCGCGAGGATTGAAATCCAGGATGTTGCGTCAACAGTGGATCGACCGTCACGAAGTCCCACACGGTACCTCGCCCACGGCGGCCATGCCGGTTCACCCTCCCGCCAAGCTGTACGAGGCTGGCGGCGCTGCACCGTTCTCTGAATCCAACTGCAAAATCAAAATCTAGACCAGCCTCGACGCAACTAGTCGCCACCAGCGTCCAAGGGGCGTCCCGCTCGTTCTCGAGTTTCGCTGTGATTCGCCCTACGATACGATTGCGGTCGGCTGGCGTCAATGCGGTTGACAGATGCAGTACATCCATTTCCCGGGTGCGTAATTCTCGCGCCAGAATTGCCGACGATTGCACCGTATTCATCACCACAATGCGCGGCCCCGGCTCGGACTCGATCCAATCCGCCAAACTCCGCAACGTGAGCGGGTTTGGGCTGCTGCTGTAGTGTACTCGCGACCTCTCCGCAGTTTCCCCTTCCTCCGCGAGTCCAAAAGGCGCGAGGTTAGGGACGCTGCGTGGTTTCGCCATATGCTTCACCAGGACCCCGTTCTCCCAGAATTCGGGCAAACTTCCAGACCCCAAAACAAACCTGCATCCCCAATTCACGGCTAGCTCGTCCAATTGATTCCACATGAACGGCCACAGGGATATCGGCATGGCCGCGTGTGCCTCATCGACAAACACCGCGGAACCGGGTAACTCATGTAGCTTCCGGATCCGAGCTGTAGCCGAGGCACTCAATGTTTCGAAGAACTGCACCGCAGTCGTGACGATCACGGGCGACTGCCAAAGAGAAGTCAGATTGCGATTCTCCGGGTTCTCAAACTCCGCAAGATGATGATGCGCCGCAACCACGCTCTCAGGGTCCTCACCAGGTAGACTCAGCGCCTTCCGGTACACGTCCACCGACTGCCGAATGATATTCGTGTAGGGAAGGACAACGAAGATGTGGCGTAGGCCGTGCTCAATTGCAGTCTGTAACAGATACGACATCACAGATGTCGTCTTACCGCTTCCGACGGGGCTGCCGCATGCATGAAATGCTTGCGAAACATCGCCGGAACGGCAAGCCGCGTATAGTGCGGAGCGGTAAGCGGATCGTTCAGCCTCTTTAGGGAGCTGGTCCACGTAAGAGTCGAGTGCTGACAGGCGCTCCTTCCACCGCGGTGCGGGTGGGTCAGCTTCCATCGACTTCCGGTAGTGCCTTGCCGTGTCGCCGTGGTCTGCGTCCACCAGACAACTCAGCAGTAGCCGCCATTCAAGTCCGGTCGGCTTGGCTCGGTGTTCCGGTTCGCCCGGCTTCGAACGGGTAGCTTCCAAATGAGCCTGGGCGATCTCCTCGAGTTCGCGATCGACTTCACGCCAGATGGCGTCGCGAAAAGGCCGCTCATCCTCCCGTTTGGCACGTTCCGCAACAAAACTCGGCAAACCCCGATGATGACTGTAGACGGTGATCGCGGCACTTCGAAAAGCTCGCTGAATAAGGTACGCCGTACCTGCATCGACGTGGTTCCAGGGCAGAGGAACGGAGGCATCGCCACGTGCGAGGGTTGTCTGATTCGCCGCATGCAATTTCCCCAAATCATGATACAGCGCAGCCCAATCAACCGCCGTACGGAACCATGTCCCATCTCGAGTGTGGTAGCGAAGTGCTGCCGCAGCGTTGCGCGCGGAGTGCGACCGCACTTCCGTTACATGCTCGGCGTAGTTCTGTGCGGGTATACCATCACGTGGACGCGCACTGTGGGCCAATAGCGCCATGGCACGCTAGCCGATCAGGTCCGTGCAAGATTCAATGCGGCTTTCCAGGCTCGACGGCAAACCGCTGGGAACCGAGTAGTCCGCCCAAG
Organism: Bryobacterales bacterium; assembly: GCA_020853155.1. Lineage (GTDB taxonomy): Bacteria > Acidobacteriota > Terriglobia > Bryobacterales > Bryobacteraceae > JACTMJ01. The sequence continues at coordinate 4,388 of JADYZL010000574.1, read as the reverse complement.
AGAGACTGGGAATCTCAGCATCTGCTGCGCTACTTCGGGTTGGGGATAACGCCTCGATTAGCAGGTGATCGGGGCACGAACCAAGTGCGTTCTTGTGTTCGATGTGCCATGCATGCCTTATCGTCATCGAGGGTCGCACATACGACGCCGTATGCGTGTATGCGTATGGAATTAGTTTCAACATCAGTTCGATGTCACGAGATGTGCAGCCACTCTTGAGGGCTGCCGTCGGGTTCACGAAGTACGGCATCACGTAAACACCATGCAGCACCACTCGAAACGCGAGGGGAGCCATGCCCCGATCTTTGTCTCTTTCCACTCCCGCTTTGTTAGTTGTTGTCATCCGTTCGATCTCGATCGGAGATACCGAAACACCCACCCCGAACTGAACCACGCCGGTCCGAATTGCCGATCCTCCTTCCTTTTCTAGAAACGTACTTCCAAACGCGCGTGCGTCCCAATACTTGCTTTGGAATGTTCCGTCCTTCGCTTCCCTCTCGATTACCGAGCGATCTCGCCCACGCGATTCCAACACAGCGAATTCTGAGGCATCAAGAGCAAGTTCTTCGGAAACACTCCTCCAGACCGGCCCATCCTTGTCCTCCACCAGATCGCGAAGCTTACGCTTGAACGATACCGGTGAAATCATTCCACGGTTGTCCGGCCGCAGACGAGGGTCGCTCTCCTGGTCTGGATTTCCGTTCGGATTTGAATTCGTCGCTTCGATAATCAACAGTCCCGTAACACGATTCATGCCTCTTGCTCCTTATTCTTCAGATCACCCAAATATCCAAGAAATAGTTGGGCTCGCCCCGCGTCGTCGATGCGGGCGGATGGTCCCTGTTGTTCTGCTAACTTCTTGCAGACTTCACCGATCCGCCGACGAAGCCAGATCGCCAATCCCGCCTTTTCGCCCGTGACGGTGTCCGCCCATGCGAGGTAGACGCGGATTCGCTGGCAAACCAGCTGAAAGGCCCGTTCCGGGCTCTGTAAGGCGGATCCCAGCACGGCGTTACCCGCTAACTGCGGCGGTACGGCCCCTTTTCGCACCTCGTCACAATACACTTTGTGTAAACGGTCGGCCAGTTGCAAGAACTGCCCAACCAAATACTCCCGGCTTTCCATGTATTCCTCCCTTCTGAACCCCAATTTCAACAGCAGTAGCCCAATTACAGGCAACACAATCAGGCCCTCTTTGCGGCCACGGTCCGGCACCGCTTTTGGGTTCGTCCAGAGCATGCCGAGACCGCACATCAGCGCCTCTACCAAGCCCAAAAATCGATTCAGTAGCGGTCTAGCTATTTCCGCATCCCGCCCCAGCATCAGATCGTAAATCTGCCCTAGATCCACACCCGGCACGGGCGCACTTTCTGCTCCTTGGCGTATCCAGAGCGTCTTGAAAGTTCGCAATACGTCTATTGGACTCGGGAGGGAGGGTGCTCGCCATTCGGCTTTCTGCCCCTTCCCACCGGGAAACGGCAAATACAATTCTGGAAGATTCCGCATCCCGCGAAACCATTCACGCAATCCCGCCTCGAGTTCAGCGACACAATAGCGCCCACCAAAAAGAACCTGGTACCGACCGGGGTCCAGTTTGCTAATTGCGAAGATTCGAATTGCAGTATCGGTGATGTTTGCGCCTTTCCCTCGAAGGGCGTCGATGAGTTTCTTCGTCCGCTCTTCATACAGTCCGGACATGCCGTCGGGGCTGTCTCCCAGATCGGCAAAGAGATCCGCTATTGGAAGGCCGGAGTCGGGCGCGTCCTCCAGGTACGCGATCAAAAGATCACTAGAGTCTGAACTGCCGCTCGGTACTTTGGCAAACGTCTTGCCTTCTCGATCAGCCCTGGTGACGAAAAGGAGCGCATCCGAGAGACGCTGTCCCGACTTCTCTCCGATGGGATAGATTTCTGTAGACGACATTCCGTATCGGCTTTGGCAGGGTGTCGCTGGGTTCATCGACATCAGATAGGTCAAACCCAGAGCTGGTAGACTCGGTTGAGGCATCTTGTCCCCAATGAAGGTATCGGGCAGCCCTGACAGCGAACAGTTAATCTTGGCCCCACGCGCCTCCGTCCCTGTGTAATCGAGCATCGCGCGGTTCCAGGCGTCGGCTGCCTCTTTCGATGCCACGCTATGTCCGAATCTCCGGGCATCCTCGAGGTCGAGGATCAATGTGGCCTTCACCGCTTCGAGGTTACCCTGCTTCTTATTCAACTTGCCGAACAGTAGAGCGAGAGTGGGCACTGGTTCAAGTTCACCTCGCATCACGCCGACTGCTACCGCACGGCCCAGGTCACTGAGAAACCGCTCAACTTCCAAATCGCGCATGCGCCTGATGAGCTCCAGCGTTGGTGCGAGGTCATCTGCGTCTGCAAAGACGGATGCGAGATCTTGCTGCGGAAAACGCAAATGGCCTTCCATTTGCCGCCGATCCTTCCTCTCGCCGGCAAGTGTTAGTGTGCCCAAAGAATGCGCAATTTGCTCCCAGGCTTGCTTGCCCACCGCGGCAAGCCAAATCGGATCGACTTGGTAGACAGGATGATTGAGGTTAAAACCTGGAAAACTCTTTTCATTTTGTGGAGAGATCCGCAGAAGCTTCGAGACCGCCTCTGCACTCATCAATTCCACCCGAGCGATCGTCCCCTTTGTATCCAGTCGAACTCTGTAGGCCGGGCCTTTCTTGAATGGCTTGATCCGGCTATCGCGTGACGGGACGCTCAAACCATTGACTGCCAACGACTGCGCCAGCAAACTGAGTTCATTGAGCAAAATGAAGTACCCCACTTTCGACACGCAGATTTTGACGGAATTGTGGCGCAATTGCACCCCTCGATTCGCGGTCAAAGACCGAGTGCAACATTGAGGGAATTTCGATTTGTAGATCGTCTAGACACTTCGTTCCTTCTCGGAGTGGGCCGAAGTACGACGGTGTGAACTCGGACCACCCCAGACATGGCGTCCGATAGAGCCTCCCCTGTTTGAGCCGGCGGTTGAACTTCTCCTGTAGGTAATGAAGGTGGTTAGTCTCCTCGGGCGCATCGTCTCGGCCTCGAGCCTCACCGTGAACGCGATAACAAACATCAACGAGTACGGTTGCGAAAAGTTGGTAGGAGGAACCCGTTCGCGCCTGTTCGGCTTTTCTAAGCGCACCGCCGTAGTTGGTCGCATACCGCTGAAATTGAATCGGGCGGCAAATCTCAACTTTGGTGGGTCGAATATAGGCAGTCTTCAGCCAAGCGACGCAGTCGAACATTCCTCGAAGCGCCGAGAATGTTGGAGCCGGGTACGATACGAAAGTTGCTCCCGAATCAGGTCGCGTGAATATGGCCATAGGCCCTTCAACCTCGAAGGAAACTTGGTAAGTCTTCGCGTTGATCATCGGTTCTTCCTTATCCGAGTCGTGAATGTGTTCGCGGGTCATTGGTTGGCGTTTAGAGCTTGCAGTCATACTCTACCCATGGGTCCAGAGCTTACACCAGTCCCGGGTTCCGAATTCTGAACACGGCTCACCCGGGAGAGCAGTCACCTTCTTCAGGTGGGTGTCCACGGTTTCCCAGTCTTCCATCTTTGCTGGGGGAGGCAGCGTATGGGCATACGCAACTCCTGAGCTTCTTGAATCCTCGTCAGTGGCCACAAGATTTCATCGCAAAGTTCACTAAACCATTGGATCTCTTACCCCCAATGGATGTAGAGATCGAATCGAATTGAAGCCGACCCTTGCTTCCAAGCCTACTCCAGCGGTCCTCAACCAAGTTATTGTTCTACTTCGGTTCCATCTTTATATCGGATCAAGAGTCCGAACACAATCGATTCAGTACCAGCGCCCCGCCCATCAATGAACTCCCCGTCATTTACTCAATCACCTATCCCTCTTGCGCCAGTGCGGTCACCAAAGTCTCCGCTTTTCATGAAACGTCGTAACTTATTGATTCTGGGCCTATTTCCCCTCCAGGAACCTCCCCGGCACCGTCCAGCCGCTTGAAATCGCCGCCCCCGCCGCTACAATCAACCGGACGCACAAATAGGCCCTTTCTTTCCATCCTGATAACCGCGGCTCAATCATCCATTCCCCGTAAGTCAACGGAAAAACGCCCGAGCGCAGCGAGACCTTGTCGCGACGGCACCGTTTGGCCGACGCGACATCACCGTGCTCTTCCCCCTGACGGAAGCGCCAAAATCCGGAGCCAAATTGGGGCCATTTTTGTTCGTTCACCCCACTTTCAAATATTCTTTCCGCGCTACCAATCGGGCAGCCTCTCCTTCCTGCTCAATCACTTACGAAGTTCCTTCCACCATCTCCAACCCGCGATTCCCGCCCGCGCCGGCCCGCTTCGCAAACCCGCGCCGCTATACTCGGGCATGTCAGAGACACTCAAAAATGCGAT
>JADYZL010000573.1 GCA_020853155.1 Bryobacterales bacterium | reverse complement strand
TCCCGGATACGGGATTCCGCGGCCGAGAAGCTGGCAATCTGCGATTGCGCCAGTTGGATCGAGTACTGCAGCTTGTTCTGCGCCGTACCCACCTTGCCCTGGACGCGTCCGAGAGCTGTGATGGCCGCGTCAATCGAGGAAACCGCCGCCAGCGCATTCCCGGTCGCGCTCGCCGAGGTATCGCCCGCCGTCACGGTGAGCGCTCCCGCCACGGTCCCGTTGATACCGGCGCCCGTTGCCGCTTCGGTCACCGAGATACTGAAAGCGCTGCTGCTCTGGATGCTGATGCCATCCGTGCCGCTGTAGCCCACCACCTCGATGCCGAGCGAACTCACGGCGGCGTTCAACGCGGTCTTTACCGCGGCCGCGTCGGCGCTGGCCGCAAGGGTCACATTCACGGCGCCCTGCGAGTTCTGGATCGTGAGCGTCTGCGTGTCTCCAGCCGAGGCGTAAGCCGCGATCTCGTGGCGGTAGTTCGAGGAGTTGGTCACCTCCGTGGCTGCGGTCGCGAATGCCGTGCCGCCGCCGGTCACCGCACTGGTCAGCGCGCTGAAGCCCCGGGTGCCTGAGAGTTGCAGAACGCCGTCCGTGCCCTTGCTGGCGGTGATGCCGAACGTGTTCAACTCATTGTTGAGCTGTGTGAGAGCCTGGTCCGCATTGATCCCGGACGTGCCGCCATCCACCGTCACGGTCTTCGTGACGTTGGCGCCCAGACCGGCATCGTAGAGCTCGAAGCTGATCGATTGCTTGCTGCCCGCGAGAAGCGTGCCCGCGGTATCGAGATTCACCGCGCCGGTCGCGACGCCGCCGTTCACTACCTGCGTGCCGCCGACGCCGAGCGAACTCGAATCCACCCGGTTCCCCGTGCCGCTCAGGTCGATGGAGACTTTCGCGTTGGCCTGCGAACTGCCGCCGCCCACGTACACGGAGATGTTGGTGTTGTTCGTGCCGCCGGAATCGAGACCGATGTTCGAGGCCTGGCGGTTGATTTCCGTCAGCAACTCGCTGTATTCGTTGTTCAAAGTGGTGCGATCGCCGGTGAAGGTATTCGAAGCGGACTGCGTTGCCAGCGTCTTCAGCCGGTCGAGAATCTTCGAAATGTTGTTCAACCCGCCGTCGACGATCTGCAGGGTGCTGAGACCGTCGTTGGCGTTGCGGACGCCCTGGGTCAATTCCGTGATGTCGCTCCGGAAGCGGTTGGCCACGGCGAGGCCGGCGGCGTCGTCCGCGGAGCTGTTGATGCGCAAACCGGACGTCAGCCGGTTAATCGTGCGGCCCTGAAACTCGTTGTTGACGCGCAGGTTTTCGCGCGCGATCAGGGAGGAAACGTTGGTTACGATCGATGTAGACATGTTGACTCAATCCTGTATTTGATTTTTCCGGCTTCCTGCCGGACTCCCTGTTTGCGCCCGGGAGCGGCGTTGATTTCTCTACCGCCCCATATCGGTGTCGCCGCCGCTTGGCTTGAAGAAAAATCGACTACCTTAGAACGGTTGCCGGGGTCCTCGGGCGAATCCCTGAGTGAGCCGGCCGCCCCGAAACCCTAATGCATTTGGCCATAACCGCCGAACCTTCCCTGCAGCACCCTAAGCCGGGGAACGCACCATGCAGAACTCGCTTCCACTAATCGCCGCATCCGGCCATTCCGGACGCTCCGCATCGCTCCTCAAAGAAATCGAAGCCGGCTACCGGGCTTTGGACCAAGGGCACCCCCAGCAAGCGCTCGATCGCTTTCTGACCGCTTCCGAGCGCGCGCCCCATCTGCCCGCCGCGTGGCACGGCCTTGGGCTCGCGAGTGAAGCTCTCGCCGGGCGCGAGGATGCCGTGCGTTTCCTCAAGAAAGCATGCAGCCTGAGTGAGCAAACAGGGCTCTATTGGCGGGATCTCGCGCGAACCCTGCTGAATGCCGGGGATGCGGAAGCGGCGCTCGCGAGCGCGGAAAAAGCGCTATCCCTCGAAGCGGAGGACCCGGTTTCAGCCTTTCTGCGCGCCCAGGCCTTCTCCGATCTCCAGCGTTATCCGGAGGCCGTCGAGGCCTACGGCCAGGTGCTCGCTCTCCAGCCGGATTCCCCCATGGCGCTGAACAACCTGGGCAACGTGATGCGGGCAATTGACCGGCACGAGGAAGCCGCCGGGCTTTACCGGATGGCGCTGCGGGCGGATCCCGGCCACGCCGAGGCCTGGCACAACCTCGGAGCCATTCATTCCTTCCGCCAGGAATGGCCGCAAGCCGCTGCCTGCGAAGCCGAAGCGGTCAATCGCAGGCCTAACTTCTGGCAAGGCTTTCTTGGCCTCGGCCTCGCCCTCTCCCAGCAGAAGCGTTACGAAGAGGCGCAAACGTGTCTCGAACGCGCGCGAGCCATCGTGGGCGAACACGCCGATGTGTTCATGGAACTCGGGAACCTCGCCGTCGCCCGGCATCGCGGCGAAGAGGCCATGGCCTGGTATCTGCGAGCCGCGCACGCGGATGCGCGCTCCATCGGCGCTCTCATCAATGCCGGCAATCTTTTGCGCATCAACGGCAGGAATGAAGAAGCGCTGGCCCTCGCCCTGCGCGCCTCCAGCCAGGAACCCGCGAGCGCGATCGCCCACAATCTAGCCGGGAATTGCCTCGGCGAACTCGGCCGCATGCGCGAGGCGCTCGAATGCTTTCAACGGGCCGTTGCGTGCGATCCCAAGGATCGCATCGCGTTCTCGAATCTGCTCTATAACCTCAATTTCCATTCCGCCTTCTCGCCGGAGCACGTCTTCGCGCTGCACCGCGCCTGGGGCCGCGACGCCGTGGAGGCGGCCCAAGCGGCCCAAATCGTTCCTCGCACTCCCGTCGTGCGGGGAAAACGGCTTCGCGTGGGATATGTATCGGGGGATTTCCGCCGCCATTCGGTGATGTACTTTCTGGGCCCCATCCTGCGCCGCCACAACCGGGAGCAATTCGAGGTCTACTGCTATAGCAACCTCGATCGTGAAGACAACCTCACTGCGCAGGTCAAGCAACTCGACCTCGTCTGGCGCGACATTACCGCGCTTTCGGACGAAGCGGCGTGCCGCCAGATCGTCGAGGATGAGGTCGACATCCTGGTCGATCTCGCGGGACACACCGGCGGGAACCGCCTGGGAATCTTCGCCCGGAAGCCGGCGCCGCTGCAATGCACCTATCTGGGCTATCCGAATACGACTGGCTTACCCACGATGGATTACCGCATCGTGGATGAGGTCACCGATCCCGCCGGGAATGCCGAGAGCCGCTCCGTGGAGCGTCTCGCGCGACTTCCCCATGGCTTCCTCTGCTTCAGTCCGCCGGGGAATCAACTTGATACGGTGCTCGATGGCGCGGGCCGCATCGAGCCCTGCCATCTCTTCTCCCAGGGAATCGCCCCGGAACTGCCGGAAGACCGCCGGGGCTACCTCACCCTAGGCACGTTTAACAACAGCAAGAAGGTCGATATCGAAAGCGCCGTGCTCTGGGGATCGGCGCTGGCTGCGCTGCCCGGGTCGAAACTGCTCCTCAAAGGCAAGGCCTATCGGAATGTCCAATCCCGCGAGAGCCTCTTCCGCGTCCTCGCCCAGGGTGGCATCGCGCCGGATCGCGTGGAACTTCGGCATGATTCACCCTCTCTTGAGGAACATCTGGCGCAGTACAACGACATCGATATCGCCCTCGATACCTTCCCTTACAACGGAACCACCACCACCTGCGAAGCACTCTGGATGGGAGTCCCGGTTGTCACCCTGGCGGGAGAACGGCACGCCGGCCGCGTCGGAGCGTCCCTGCTCGGTGTCCTGGGCCACCCGGAATGGGTTACGGAGAATCGTGAAGGTTTCACGGAAGCGTCTGTCCGGCTGGCCATGGATCGGGATCGCCGCCGAACCCTGCGCAAGTCCTTGCGCGAAGAAATGCTGGCAAGCCGCCTGATGGATGAAGCCGGTTTCGTCGAGAGCCTAGAAACGTTCTATCAATCCGCCTGGCAGGAACGGTGCGGCCGTGAGGCAGGCTCGCTTTGAAACCGGTTCCCGCGAACTCCGAACCCAAACGACAAGGACTTTCCCGATGATCAAGACCACTGAAAGCCGCACGACGGAGCCTCGAAGCAACCCCAACCCAAGCGCCGCTGCCCTCGCCCAACGGGTCGCTCGTTTCCCCTATTGGTATCACCGCATCGAGCTGCCCCACGGCGTCGTCACCCCCGGCTGGGCGCCGCTTCATATTGGTTCCTACCGTATCCCGGAGCGCCTCGACGGCAAGCGCGTCCTCGACATCGGAGCATGGGATGGATTCTGGACCTTCGAAGCGCTTAAGCGGGGCGCCCGCCAAGTCGTCGCCATCGACGATTTCTCCGACTTTCTCGGCTCGCTCAAGCAAGAGGACCGGAAAGCCTGGGAAAACTTCGATCTCTGCCGCGAAGCTCTTGGCTACT